>JAJNBB010000012.1 GCA_021155885.1 Fibrobacteria bacterium
GCCGTGCGGGTACAGGCGCGAACCTTGGGGAAGCCGCTCCAGGGCGGAGAGGCGCATGGAATCGGGCAGGGGGCTTTCCGGAAGGCCGCGGAGGTAATTGAGCAGAACGGGCCCGCTCTCCAGCAAGGCGGCGAAGCGGTACTCCAGCGCTTCCTGAGAGCCTCGCGCGGAACGCGCCCGCGAGGCGCCCTCGTCCACGTAGGCCGAGGCCAGCAGGAAAAGGGAATCCGCTTCGGGTTTTTTACCCTGATGCAGGGCCGACCAGCCCAGCCAGAAAAGGACTTCGCCGCTGCCCTCGCCGCGCTCGCTGCTGTTCTTCCAGGCGCGGAGGCGCGCGTCGGTTTTTTTCCAGTTTCCCTGGACGGCCGCGAGGCGCGCGGTGAGAATTTCCCGGCGATGGCGCGCGGGGCTTCCGCGTTCCGCGTCGCTGGAGCCCGCGCTAAAGAGAGATTCGGCTTCATGCACGCGCCCCGCGTCCAGGAGGTATTCCACGCGGCTCAGGTCGGCTCCGAAGGGGCTTGCGACGGCCAGCGCGAGGGAAAAGAACCAGAAAACGGAGAGGGAGGGCATCGGCTGAATTTACGTATCGGGAGAAGCTGAATTTACGAATCTAAGGAGGACAAGACGGCATTTTACCGGAAACGCATGTAATTTTGTCGCATGAGTTCACTTCCTTTGAGACGCGCGAAAATACTGGTAACCATGGGTCCGGCGATCGAATCCCCGGAGATGCTGGAGGCCGCGTTGCGCGCGGGTGCGGACGCCGTCCGCATCAATTTTTCGCACGGCGATTCGGCGCAGCACGTGCGTTACCTCCGCCTGGTGCGCGAGGTTGCGGCCAAGATCGGCCGGCCGACGGCGGTGTTGGCCGACCTGATGGGGCCCAAGATCCGCGTGGACAAGCAAGCCTATACCCTCGCGCCCGGAGCCACGGTCACCTTGACCCGCGGCAAGGGCCGGCCCGAGAAGCTCCTCATCGGCCTGACCAACACGGGCTGGTTCAAGAACGCCAAGCCGGGGCAGCGGGTCTTGCTGGACGACGGGAAGCTGGAACTGGAGTTCCGCGGCGGCCGGGACGGCCTCGCGAAAGCGAAAGTGGTGCGCGGCGGGTTGCTGAAGCCGAGCAAGTCACTCAACGTCCCCGGCGTGGACCTGGCCTTGCCGATGCCCACGACGAAGGACCGCCAGGACCTCCAGGTGATCAAGGAGGCGGGCTTCGACTGGATCGCCGCCTCGTTCATCAGCAGCGCGGACGACGTCCGGAAGCTGCGCAGGTATTGCGACGGCATAGGGCTGGACCTTCCCATCATTTCGAAGATCGAGAACGCCGCGGCGGTCGAGCGCCTGCGCGAAATCGTCGAGATCTCCGACGGGGTGATGGTGGCGCGCGGCGATCTCGGCGTCGAGGTGGAGCTGGAGCGCATCCCCACGCTGCAGCGCAACGTGATCCACGCGGCCCGCGAGCTGGGCAAGGTCACCATCGTGGCGACCCAGATGCTCGAGACGATGATGGAAAACGCGCTCCCGACCCGCGCGGAGGTGACCGACGTTTCGACCGCCGCGCTGGCGCGCGTCGACTCCCTGATGCTTTCGGGCGAAACCGCCGCGGGCAAGTACCCGGTGGAAACCATCGCGATGATGGACAAAATCATCCGCATGGCCGAGAAAAACCTCGAGGAGGACATCATCAGCGTGCCGCACGTCGAGACGATGGCCCTTATGTGCGAGTCGGCGCTGTACCTGAGCGTGATCTCCGGCGCCAAGGCCCTGATCACCGTAAGCACGCTCGGCTCGACGCCGCGCATCCTGGCGACCTACCGCGGCAACATCCCCATCGTGGCGGCCTGCACGAACACCCGGATCCTGAACCGCGCCACGTTGTATTATTCGAACTATCCGATCCTGGTCAATCCCGTGCGCGAGACCGAGCCGGTATTCCATACCATCGAGAAGCAGCTCAAGGACCAGGGGCTCGTCAAAAAGGGCGACATCATGGTTTTCGTCTTCGGCTATCCGGTCCACGGCAAGCACCGGACGAACACGATCCGGCGCTGGGTGGTGGACAAGTAACAACCGCTTCATAGTCGATGCTTCGACGTTGTTAGTTGGTGGTTGATGGAGGAAGCAAGGGCGGCCGGGTGGCCGCCTTTTTTTTAATGGATGGAAACAAGATCGGGATTATGGTGTCTTGCTACCAACCCCCAACCACCAACTACCAACCCTTCATCAAATCTGCCAATCGATAGGCGTCAACCCTTCCTTCTCCAGCAGTTTGTTCGCCTTGGAGAAGTGCCTGCAGCCGAAGAAGCCGTTGTAGGCCGAAAGAGGAGAGGGGTGCGCGGCCTTGAGGACATGGTGCCTCGAGACGTCGATGAGGGATTCCTTCGCCTGGGCGTGGCGGCCCCACAGGAGAAACACGAGGCCCTTGCGTTTTTCCGAAAGGCGGCGCACGGCCGCGGCGGTGAACTGTTCCCAGCCCTTGCCCGCGTGCGAGGCGGCCGCTCCCGCGCGCACGGTCAGCGTGGCGTTGAGAAGAAACACGCCCTGATCGGCCCATTTTTCCAGGTTGCCGTGGTCCGGAACGCGGAAGCCGACGTCCTCGCGCAATTCCTTGAACATGTTCTGCAGGCTGGGCGGCGGCGGCACGCCGCGCTGGACCGAGAAGCACAGGCCGTGCGCCTGTCCGGGCCCATGGTAGGGGTCCTGCCCGAGGATCACGACCTTGACCTTGCCGAAGGGCGTATGATTGAAGGCGTTGAAGATCAGCGGGCCGGGAGGGTAGATCACCGCGCCTTTTTGCTTTTCTTCCTGCAGGAATTTTTTCAGGCCCAGGAAATAATCCTGCCGGAACTCGTCGGCGAGCTCGCGCTTCCAGGATTCTTCGATTTTCGGGTCGACGGCGCTCACGTCACGCCGTCCTACATCCAGCGGCGCGTGCGGGCTTTATACTCCGCGTAGGCGCGGCCGAAACGGCTTTCCAGGTGGGCTTCCTCGCGCCGGATCACGAAGCGGTTCATGACGTAGATCAGGACGGGGAACAGAAATACCGGCCACCACGAGGCGATCCAGCAGGCGAACCCGAGATAGATCCAGGCGAAGGCGAGGTAGATGGGGTTGCGCGAGCGCAGGTAAGGGCCCGTCGTCAGTAACGTTTTTGCCGGCTGGTACGGGCTGACGGGGGTCTTGGCCTTGCGGAGCGCCAGGGCCGCCGACAGAAAAATGCCCAGGCCGCCCAGGCACAGGAGCAGCGCGGGAATCCGGTTCCACCCCAGCGGCAGGAATTGCAGGGGCAGGGCCAAGTTGAGAAAAAAGGCCGCGAGGAAAAACAGGATATAGACCAGCGGCGGGGCCAGCGGGGGATTGGGGGCTTCGGGGGTCTGGGAAGGCATGGGGATAAAGCTAGTAGCCGTAGGGGCGACGCATGCGTCGCCCCTACGGACGCCGCGCGGCGCACCATTAAAAGAAAAGGACCGCGAAAACCGCGGTCCTTTTCTTTTAATGGTGGTCGCTACAAGACTTGAACTTGTGACCCCCTCCATGTCAAGGAGGTACTCTAACCAACTGAGCTAAGCGACCATTTTCGTAAGGCGGACCGAAGTCCGCCGAGGACGGGTAAAGATAGGCATAGGCGGGGAAAAAGACAACGGAAATTGCCCCGGAAGCGGCGCCCGGGACCTCCCGGCGCGCGATCGCGGCGCCCCGAAAATCCGATTTTTACATTCCCGGGCTCATGTCCCGCATTCTTTGCATCACCGGAACCGGCACCGATATCGGCAAGACGGGCTTGAGTCTTTCCGTCCTGCTCTGGGCCCGCTCCAAAGGGTTGAAGGCGGGGTACCTGAAACCCGTGCAATGCGGTTCGCGGGAAGGCGCTCCCTTGGGGCCGAATCCCGGAACCCGGACTTTCTTTGGGGATTCGGAATGGATCGAAGCCGCGATCCCGGGAGAGCTTTCGGGGGCCTCGGCCGTGTACACCTTTCCCGATGCGGTGTCGCCGCACCTGGCGGCGGAGCGCGCGGGCGTGTGGATCGATCCCGACTGGATCGTGGAGCAGGCGGATGCGGCCTCCCGCCGTTGCGATCTCCTGGTGGTCGAGGGAGCGGGCGGCGCGGCGGTTCCGTTGAATCGCGACGGGCTGTCGCTGGCCGACGTGGCCGTGAAGGGCCGATGGCCCTGCCTGATCGCCGCGCAACCGGGCCTCGGGACGCTGCATCATACCCTGACCACGGCGCACTTCCTGCGCGCGCGCGGCGTCTCCGGTTCCCTGTTGGCGGGGTTCGCCCTGATCCAAAGCGCCCCGACGGCTTCTCCGGTGCAGGCGGACAATATCGCCACGTTGCGCGACATGCTGGATCTTCCCTTCTTCGGCCTGATGCCGCATTGCCCCGGACTGGGGAAGCGCTTGCCGCTGTCTCCCGCCGTGGCGGCCCTGCTGGCGCAGTCGCTCCCGGGGCTCGATGCCTGGTGGACCGGCGCGTGAGCGTTCCCGAGCCTTTCGAAAACGTATTTCGGGACGCGTTGGAGCGCCAGCGCGCGCAGGGGCTATATCGCGCGCTCACCCCGCTGGAAAACGCCCCGTCCAAATTCGTCACGCGCGCGGTCGAAGGCCGGCCGACGCGCTGCCTGAACTTCGCCTCCAATAATTACCTCGACCTCGCGGGCCACCCGCTCCTGCGCCGGCGCGCGGCGGAAGCGCTCGAGCGCGCCGGCGCGGGCAGCGGCGGCTCGCGGCTTTTGGGCGGCGACCTGCCCCTGCACGCGGAGCTCGAGGCCGCGCTGGAACGCTACCGTCCCACGATGCCGGGCGTCTCCGGTGAAAGCGAGCTACGCTCGCGTGCCCTGCTTTTCAACACGGGCTTCCAGGCCAATTACACCTTGATCTCCGCGCTGGGCGAGGCGCTCGGCTGCGTCTTCGCCGACAAGCTCGCGCATGCGAGCGTGGCCGAGGGGCTGCGCGTGCTCCCGGGCCCCTTCCATCGTTTTCGCCACAACGACACGGAGCACCTCGAAAACCTGCTCCGCAAGCACCAGCCCCGCGAGGGCGGGCTGGTGGTGACGGAGACGCTGTTCAGCATGGACGGCGATTTCGCGCCGCTGGAAGAACTGTGCGCGCTGCAAAGAAAATACGGCTTCTGGATGCTGCTCGACGAGGCGCATTCCACCGGCGGCTACCCGGGACTGCACGGGCGGGGATTGCAAGGAATATCCGAACGCACGATTTTAATGGGAACCTTCGGCAAGGCGCTGGGAAGCTTCGGCGCCTACGTGGCGGGCCCGCCCGAGATTCGGGAATATCTCGTCAACTTCGGGCGCGGGCTGATTTACAGCACGTCCCTGCCCCCCGCCGTGCTGGGGGCCAACCTGGGCGCGCTCGAAGCGCTGGCCGACCCGGGGGAGGCCTGGCGCGCCGAAGCGCTCCGCAAGGTTTCCGCCTTCGCCCGCGAGACGCTGAAGCGGCGCGGGTTCGACACCGGCGCGAGCGCCTCGCGGAGCCACATCGTCCCCGTCCTGCTGGGCACTCCCGAGAACGCCCTGCGCATCTCGGAGGCGCTGGCGCGCGCGGGCTTTCACGCACCGGCCGTCCGCCCCCCCACGGTTCCCGCGGGCACGTCGCGCCTGCGCCTGAACCTCACGGCCGCCTTCGAGGAAAAGGACATCCTGGACTTCGTCCAGGCGCTGGAAAAGGCTTGCTGATGACCGCCGCGCTTCCCGTGATTCATTGGCTCGGCGGCTGGGCCTCGTCGCTCGATTGCTGGGAGCCGCAGCTGCGCGCGCGGTTCCCGGCCTTCGACCATCGCTTCATCGACACGCATGCGATCCTTGAGGCCTCTCCGGGCGAGGCCGGCCTCGAGGGGCTGCCGGCGGGCGACGTGGCCGCGGCCTGGTCGCTCGGAAGCCTGCGCGCCCACCGGTGGATCGAATCCGGCGCCTGGCCCGCGAACCTTCCGCTGCTTTCGCTGTGCCCGGTGTTCCGCTTCGTGCAACCGGGAGCCTTCGGGGAATCGATATTGTTGCGCATGGAGCAAAAGCTGGGCGCGGAGCGCGAGGCCGTGCTGCGGGATTTCTGGCGGCGCATGCCCAAGGCCGCGGACATGCCGCCGGAGTGGGAGGAGAACTGGATCGCGGGCACGCGCCGCTACGGCGACGCGGAGATCCTGCGGGCCCTGCGCTACCTGCGCCTGGAGGCGGTGGACGCGGGCGCGCTCCGGTCCCTGCCCGCGGCGTGGGAGTTGATCGCCGGGGCGCGAGACCGGCTCGCGCCGGCGGGGGAGTGGCAGGACGCCCTGCCGTCCGTCGCGCATTTGCATGTTTACGACGGCGGGCACATCCCGTTTTGGGAATGCCCCGACCTTATGGAAAAATCCCTGCGAAACCTTTCCCATACAAGCCTGAAGGTCGCGACCCCATGACCGCCCGGGACGTTTCCTTCCACGCCCTGCGCTTCGGACGCTCCGCGGCCTTGTACGAAACCCGCGCCCGCATCCAGGCGCGCATGGCCGACGCCCTGGTGGATTTGTGGGGGCAACGCCCCGCGCCCGGCCGCGTGCTGGAATTCGGGTGCGGAACGGGCCTGCTCACCGATCGTCTCTCGCGCCGCTTTTTCAAGGCTTCCGTTTTGGCCACCGACGCTTCGCTGGGAATGCTCGAGGCGGCGATGCTTCAATTGCACCGCCCCGGATATCTCGACTTTTCCGAGCAGGACGCCGAAGGCTCCGCGCCTCCCGCGATCGCCGTCGCGGCCCGCGCTCCTTACGATTTGATCGCCGCGGGCGCCCTGGTGCAATGGTTTCCCGACCTCGGGCGCCACCTGCGTTTCGCGTCCTCCCTGACGGCCCCGGGCGGGCATTACCTCGTGTCGGGGTTCGCCCGCCGAAATTTTCCGGAACTCAATGCGCTGCTCTCCGAGCCGCCCTTTTCGTATACGCGGTTTCCCGGACACGATCCCGACGCCGTGGAGAAAGCCGCCGCGGCCTCCGGCTGGAACGTGCTTGCTTTCCTCGACTGGGAGGAGAAGGAGGTGCTGCCTTCTCCGCGCCACGTGCTCCGCATGCTGCAGGATCTCGGCTCGGTGCGCGACCCCCGCGAGGGCGGACGCATGAACCGCGCCAACCTGGAGTTCCTGCTGCGGGAATACGGGAACCGCTTCGCGGAAGGCGACGGGGTCCGGCTCACCTGGAGGCCGTGGGCGGCCCTGCTGGAAAAGGCTTCGGCGTAATCATGACTGTGCCGCGCTCCCCGGGCATCGTGTTCTTCGACGGGGAATGCGGCCTCTGCAACCGCTTCGTTTTGTTCCTGTTGAAACGGGATCGCCGTAAAATCCTGCGCTTCGCCCCGCTGAAGGGCCGCATGGCGGGGCAATGGCTCGAAGACGGGGACCTGGACGGCGAGACCGTGGTTTTCCTGGACGGGGCGGGCGTCTACCGCAAGTCGGAAGCGGTGCTCCGCATTCTTTCACGGCTCGGGGGACTCTGGAGCCTCGCGAAGCTTTTGTTGGGGGCTCCGCGCTTCCTGCGGGACGGCGTCTACGATTTCATCGCGCGCCGCCGCCGCCGCTGGTTCGGCGGCGGGGAAACCTGCGTGTTACCTACCGCGGCGGCCCCGCGTCCCGACGCGCGGCTGCTCCCCTGATCATTCGTTCTCGGTGCGGTAGGTCCGGTCGGTGCGGCCGGAAAGGAAAAACACCAGCAGCGCGAGGCCTCCCAGAAGGATGTTCAACTTGCCCGCGGCGGGGTTCACGTTGAGAATCTCGACCACCCAGGGCGCCGTGGCGGGGATGAAGCGCAGCAGGCCCACGACGGGCAGCAGAAGCCCCACGAACAGGCAGTAGCCGCGCGCGGGACCGCGCAGTCCCAGGCCGATCCCGGCGCCGCCCAGCACGATGTGGAGGGCCGCCTGGATGATGTTGGTGGTGAGCGCCCCGAACACGACGGGGCTGAACAACCCCCACGCCCCCTCGATGAACAGAAAAAGGCCGAGGGCGGCGGCGAACCAGCCGCTGACGCGGCCGCGGGTTTTGAGCGGGTCCGTCGAATTCATGAGACCTCCTTGAAAAGTGGTCAAATCTGAATACGAAGGTCGGGGCCCAGGAACCAGAAAAAGCTAGGGAAGCGGAACGGCCGGGTTTTGGCGGTACCAGTCCGCGATCATCGGCATGTCCGCCTCGAAAGGCCCCGAAAAGAAATTCAGGAAGCCGGCCCGCTCCCCGGTCCGGTTCTCGTAGTCATGGCGCACTCCCGCGGGGACGAGCACGAAGGTTCCGCGCGGCGCCTCGATGGTTTTGCCGTCCAGCAAGAAGGTGACCGTGCCCTCGAGGACGTAAAACACGTCGTCCTCGTCTTCATGCACATGCGGCCCCGGCCCGGGGGAGCGCGGGTCGAGCCACCATTCCGAGATGGAATAGGCGCCGCGCGTCTCCGCGCCGTCGGCCTTGAACACAGCGCGGAACATTCCCAAGGGGTACGCGCGTCCCCCTGCGGGCGGGAGGACAATGGCTTCGCGGGACGGCTTTTCCATTAGCGCTTTCGCTTGTACAACGTGAGGGCGATGGGCGCGCAGACCAGCGTGACGACGGCCGGGGCGATCAGGGCCATGCCCACGGACCGCGCCGTTCCCGTGCCGTCCAGGATGCCGCGCAGGGCGGTGACGAGCAGGGCGACGGGATTCACGTCGACGAAGGCCTTGAGCCAGGCGGGCATCGTCGAGGAGTCGACGAACACGTTGGAGGCGAAGGTCATCGGCATCAGGAACAGCCACCCGAAAGTCATCACCGAGCCGGGCGTGCGCAGGGCCACGCCCAAGGTGGTGAAGATCCACCCGAACCCGAAGGTGCAGAGGTTCAGGAGGGCGATGGAGACCAGCACCCCCGCGACGCCGGTTTCGGGACGGTAGCCCATCAGGAGGCCGACCAGCACCACGATGCCCGAAGACAGCGTATAGCGCAGGAAGTCCCCGAACATCGCCCCGACGATCGGGGATAGGTGCCAGATGGGCAGCGACCGGAAGCGGTCGTAAATGCCCTTCGACAGGTCGGTGTTGAGCGTCACGCCCGTGTACATCGAGGCGAACACCACGGTCTGGACCATGATCCCCGGCAGCAGGAATTGCAGGTACTCGCGCGGAGAGCCGGCGAGCGCGCCGCCGAAGATATAGGTGAACATCACCGTGAACATGATCGGGGTGATCACCGCGTCGAACAGCTGTTCGGGCACGTGCTTGATCTTCAGCAGGGCGCGCCACGCGAAGGCGAGGATGTTCGCGACCGGGGAGGCCTGCGGCGGGCGGGCGCGGGTGGAGAGCGTGGCGCGCAGCATGGCGGCGACTTCCTGGTGGGACGCGTTCATGAGCCCTTCCCCTTCCTTTTCTTCCGGCCCGGTTCGTCTTCCGCGGGGGTTTCCTCGGCCGCGTGGCCGGTGAGGGCGAAGAAGACCTCGTCCAGGCTGGGTTGCCCCAGCGAGAAGCCGCCCACGCCGATGCCGGCCTCCGTCATCTCGGCCATCGCGCGCGCGGCGCGCCCGGTGTCGGAGACCTGCAGGGACAGGGCCGAGGCCTCGTCCTCGAAGTGCGCGTCCGCCCCGAGCCGGTCCTTCAGGAACAAGCCCGCGCGCTCGCGGTCGGCCGGGTCGCGCACGTTCACGCGCAGCGTTCCCGATCCCACGGAAGCCTTCAGCTCCCCGCTCGTGCCCTCGGCGATCACGTGGCCGTGGTCGATCACGGCGATGCGGTCGGCGAGCTGGTCGGCCTCTTCGAGGTACTGCGTCGTCAGCAGCACGGTGGTGCCGTCCGCGACCAGGGCGCGCACGATGGCCCATACCTGGTTGCGGGAGCGCGGGTCGAGGCCGGTGGTCGGCTCGTCCAGGAACAACAGGTCGGGCGTCACGACAAGCGAGGCCGCGATGTCGAGGCGCCGCCGCATGCCGCCGGAGAAGGTCTTGATCTGCTTGTCGGCGGCTTCCTCGAGGTCGAAGGCGCCGAGGAGTTCCCCGGCGCGGCGCTTCGCGTCACGGCCCTTGAAGCCCTGGAGCTTGGCGAGCAGCATCAGGTTCTCGAGGCCGGTGAGGTCCTCGTCCACCGAGGCGAATTGCCCCGTCAGGCTGATGCGGGCCCGCACCGCGTGCGCTTCGGTCCGGAGGTCGTGGCCCAGTACGGTGGCGCGGCCGGCGTCGGGGTCGAGCAAGGTGGCCAGCAGGCGCACGGTGGTGGTCTTGCCGGCGCCGTTGGGGCCCAGCACCCCGTAGACCGTGCCGTTGCGCACGCGCAGGTCCACGCCGTCGACGGCCTTGGTTTTGCCGAAGTGCTTGACCAGCCCCTCGGCTTCGATGGCGAAATCAGGATGGGACATGAATCCTCGGGTTTGGTTCAGGGAACCGCGACGGGCATGGGGGCGGGTTCGACGGCGACCGCCGCCGTGTCCACGGCCGGCGCGGGCACGGGGTTTGCCCGGGCCGCCGTCTCCAGGGCCGCGAGGCCCTTTTCGAAATCGCCGCCCACCATCTTGTCCATGTCCATGAACAGGCACATGGCCTTGCCGATGAAGTTGTTATGCCCCTGCATGGTCCACGTGACGTTCGTGCCGCCGTCCGCGGGGGCGAAGGCGAAGGTGGTGGGATTCGTGGCCTTGAAGGGCTTGATGAATTCCAGGCGGATCTCGATGCGTTGCACCGGGCGGCTCTCGGTGATGGTCATGCTCCCCGCGCCGGTTTTCTTGCCTTCCCAGGCATACGTGGCTCCCACGCCCGCCGTGGTGGGCCCGTAGGTCTTCTTCAGGTCCGCTTCGCTTTCCTCCATCTTTTCCCAGGGAGACCAGTTCGTCCAGTTGCGGAAATCGTTCACCTGGGCGAACACGGCTTCGGGCGGGGCGTCCAGGGTCGCGGAACGTTCCACCTTGAAGTCGGCGGGTTGCAGGGCCACGACGATCAGAAAGACGACGATGACGATTCCCAGACCGATCAGGATTTTCTTCAGCATGGCAGCTCCTTTGTTGAAGGGGGGGCCGTCAGCGGCCCCGTGGCGGGAATTAAGCTAAGGGGGTCTCGGTTTTAAAGGTGCCCGGACCGGGAAAGTCCGCTGCCGTTTCGTTACGGCCGGGGGGCGCGGGACAGGTAGTCCGCGAGGCGGTCCAGATTTTGTTCGTTCGCGGGTTCCACGAAAGCGCGCACGCGCTCCGCTTCTTCCGCGGAATCGAAGCGCATTGTCCACGAAACCTCCGTCCCTTCCCCGGCCGCGCGCAGGTGGATCGACAGGCGATGGCCATGGACCGGGTCGGGGTGGTCGAACACGAACCGCGCCGGCGCCTCGACCTCGACGAAAACCTTGCGCATGGGGTATTCGGTGCCGTCGGGTCCGCGCATGATGAAGCGCCATTCGCCCCCCGCGCGCGGGTCGAAGGCCTGAAACACGTTGGTGAATCCCGACGGTCCCCACCAGCGCGCCAGCGCCTCGGGATCGATCAGAGCCTCCCACAACCGCTCCGGCGGAACCTTGAAAGCGCGCCGGGTGGCGATGTCCCGGCTTCCGGAGAAAGCGCTCATTCCATCCTTTCCAGATAGGCCGCGAGCTTGTCGAGATGCTGGCGCCCCCCTTCGACGGCGCCGTACTCGCGGATCACGAGGTCGCGCGCGGCCTTGTCCTTGAACGTCGCGGTCATCGTGAGGAGGGTCTTGCCGCCCACATCCTCAAGCCTGATCAAGGTATGGAAGTCGGCGCCGGCATCTTCCTCCTCGCCGGCGCCGTGGCGGAAGGCGAGCCGCTCGGGTTCCACCATTTCGCGGTAGGTGATGGCATTGGGGTATTCGGTGCCGTCGGGCCCGCGCATGGTGAACACCCACGAGCCTCCGGGGCGCCGGTCGTGCTTGTGGGTAATGTTGGTGAAGCCGTCGGGGCCCCACCAGTTGTCCACGTGCGCGGGATCGGTGAGAGCCTTCCACACCAGTTCGCGCGGGGCGTCGTAGAGGCGGGTGGTCCGGATTTCCAGGTCGTTCGAGAGGTCGCTGGTCGCGCTCATTCAGACGCCTCCCTGCGGATGAAAAGGTGCATCGCGTTCTCGCCGAACCGGCGGTCCGCGACCTTGTAGCCGAGCGCGGGCAGGTTCAGGCCCGCCAGGGGCGCCTCGCCGGCGCCTAATAAAACCGGGCTCACGGCAAGGTGCATCTCGTCGATGAGCCCCGCCTGCAGGTATTGCCGGATGGTCTCCGCGCCACCGCCGATGCGGATGTCCTTGTCCCCGGCGGCCGCGCGCGCGCGCTTCAGGGCCTCGTGAATGCCTTCCGTGACGAAATGGAAAACGGTGCCGCCCTCCATTTCCAAGGGCGGCCGGGCATGGTGGGTCAGGACGAACACGGGAACGTGGTAGGGGGGATTCGGCCCCCACCATCCCTTCCACTCCAGCTCCCAGGCGCCCCGCGCCGGGGTGAACATGTTGCGACCCAGGATCCACGCCCCGAGATTGTCCATCGCGGCCCCGGCGATGTCGTTGTCGACTCCCGTCGAACCTGCGCCCGGCAGGCCGAGGTGATCGCGAAAACTTTGCGTGGCGGTGAACCATTCCATGACCGCCATGCCGCCGGGCCCGAAGGGATGGTCCAGGCTTTGTCCCGGCGCGGCGCCGAAGCCGTCCGTGGAAATTCCGTAGCTGTTGACGCGAACCTTGCTCATGCGCGGTCTCCTTTTTTCTTGCCTTGCAATTCCAGCAGGTAGTCTCCCAGGCGGTCGAGGCGGTCTTCCCAGAGCCGGCGGTATTGCTCCACCCAGAGATTCGCCTCCCGCAGGGGTTCCGGCACGAGGCGGCAGGGACGCTGCTGCGCGCGCTTGCTGCGGGCGATCAGGCCGGCGCCTTGCAGCACCTTGAGGTGCTTCGTGACCGCCGGGCCGCTGATCTTGAACGGTTTCGCCAGCTCCTTCACCGAGCTTTCTCCCCGCGCGAGCCGGGCCACGATGGCGCGCCGCGTCGGGTCGGCCAGGGCCGCGAACACCGCGTCGAGGCGCGCGGCGTCGAGGGGGGAGGGGGAGGAACGTCTCATGGCGATTCTTTATTTAACCTAATGGTAAACTAAAGTTTGAGCCAATGTTTGTCAAGTCGAAAATGGGGACGATTTAACGAAAAAATTCCCGCCTTAATTTTTCCACCGTCTCCCCGGCCGTGCCGGAGGCATCGACCCGGAATACGTTCGGTTCCGCGGGCGAAATTTCCAGCGTGGCGAGCTGGCTTGGGAGCAGGCTCGCGGGCATGAAATGCCCCGCCCGTTTTTCCAGCCGTTCACGGAGAATTTTCGGGGGAACGTCCAGGATCGCGAAGCGCACGTCGGGAAGTCCGCCCGCGAGGGCGTCCCGGTAGGCGCGCTTCAGCGCGGAACAGGCGAGCACGGCGTCGGTTCCGCCGGCGCTCCAGCCCGCGATCAACCCGCTCAAGGCCGACAGCCAGGGCGACCGGTCCGCGTCGGTCAGCGGACGGCCCGTCCGTATCTTTTCGATGTTCGCTTCGGGGTGGAAATCGTCAGCGTCTTCGAAGGCGATTCCCAGGCGTTCCGCGAGACGCCGGCCCATGGTGGTTTTACCCGATCCCGAAACTCCGGCGAGGACGAGGATCATGTTTCAAGCGGCTCTTCCCGCGGGTGTCCGGCGGCCGGCCGCAAGGGCGCAGGCGAGATAGACGGCCGTGCAGGCGGCGATCGTGGCGATGAAGGGGGCCGGGAGCTTCAGCACGTATTCGGCGACGGGCGTGAAGACGACGCCGGTCACCAAGGTGGCCAGGGCCGCGATGCCGCCGCCCCAGGGCAGCCACAGGCCGAACAAGGTGATGACCAGGATGCCCGCGGTGCCGAAGGAGGAGGCATTCTCCAGCAGGTCATAAATGCTGGTGGAGCGAACGGCCATCACGTAGCAGGCCGTGCCCGCGATCAGCACCACGGCGCGGTTCATGCGGAGCTTGGCCTTTTTGCTTTGGATGTTGAGCGCGGGGATGGCGACGTTGTGGGCGATGAGCCCGCCGACGCCGAGCAAAATGCTGTCGATCGTCGAGAGCAGGGTCGCCAGCAATGCCCCCGCGAAGGCGACGAAGGCGAAGGCCGGAAGTTTCTCGCGGGCGAGGTGGATCAGGAACTGCTCCGACTCTCCCTGCAGCGAGAGCACGTGCGGGCCGATCAGGCCCAGCAGGACGGGGATGGAGCCGACGGCCAGGTAGATGCCGCACGCGATGAGGCTGGCGCGACGCGCGGCGCGGCCCGATTTGGCCGCGAGGATGCGCGCGACCATCTCCTGCGCCACCAGCGAGCCCATCACAGGTATCATCCAGCGGTCCATTCTTTCCCAGAGGCTTTCGCCGGGCGAGAAGAAGCTCAAGCGCTCCGCCGACTGCGCGGCCAGAAGCGCGGGGATGTCGATTTCCATCGCGATGAAGACCACTGTCAGCGTGAGACCCAAGATGAGCACGGTCCCTTGTATCAGGTCGTTGAACATGTCGGCGAGCAGGCCTCCCATCAGGGTGTACACCATCACGAACACGAAGGCGGCGAACATGGCCAGCTGCACGTTGAGGGGGGAGGTGGCGGCGATGACCTGGCCCAGCGCGCGGATCTGCGCCGCGCCCCAGATCATCGAACTGAGGCAAAGGATGATCACCGCCAGTTTTTCGGGAGCCTTGCCGAACCGCTCGGCGTAAAAATCGGCCAGCGTGGAAAAGCGGCGGTTCCAGATGCGGGTAGCGATGAGCAGGCCCCCCAGCACGAGGGCAAGGCCGTAGCCCAGCGGGTCGGCCCGCGAACCGGACAGCCCCTCGTCGAACACCGCCGCGGAGGAGCCCAGACAAGTCTCGGCGCCGAACCATGTGGCGAAAAGGGAGATCGACAGCAGCCACACGGGCCGGGAGCGGCCGGCCACGAGATAATCCTCTTCGGTCTTAACCCGGCGGGACACCACGAAAGCGATCGCGAGCTGGATGCCGAGATAGACGAGGATCAGCGGCCAGATCATCCGGATTTTTGCTTAGGCCTTAAGCAATTCGTCGAAGTAGGCGATGGTGTGCGTTAGCCCTTCGCGCAGGGCGATTTTGGGCTCCCAGCCGAGCTCGCTCTTGGCGAGCGTGATGTCGGGCTTGCGCTGCTGGGGGTCGTCGCTGGGCAGGGGCCGGTGCACGATTTTGCTTTGGCTGCCGGTCATCGAAACGATTTCCTCGGCGAGCTGGCGGATGGTGAACTCGCCCGGGTTGCCGATGTTGATCGGGCCCGTCGCGGAGGGATGCTCCATGAGGCGCATCATCCCGTCGAGCAGGTCGGACACGTAGCAAAACGAGCGCGTCTGGGACCCGTCGCCGTAAAGGGTGATGTCCTCGCCGCGCAGGGCCTGCACGACGAAGTTGGACACCACGCGGCCGTCCTCGGGGTGCATGCGCGGCCCGTAGGTGTTGAAGATGCGCATCACGCGGATGTCGACCTTGTTCTGGCGGTGGTAGTCGAAGCACAGCGTTTCGGCGACGCGCTTGCCCTCGTCGTAGCAGGAGCGGATGCCGATGGGGTTGACGTGCCCCCAGTAATCCTCGCGCTGGGGATGGACCTCGGGGTCGCCGTACACCTCGCTGGTCGAGGCCTGCAAGATGCGGGCCTTGACGCGCTTGGCGAGGCCGAGCATGTTGATCATGCCCATGACGCTGGTCTTGAGCGTCTTCACCGCGTTGTACTGGTAGTGAACCGGCGAGGCGGGGCAGGCGAGGTTGTAGATGCGGTCCACCTCGAGCAGGATCGGCTCGGTGACGTCGTGGCGGATCAGTTCGAACCCGGGGTGGGGGAGCAGATGCTGCACGTTCCGCTTCGAACCGGTGAAGAAGTTGTCGAGGCAGATGACCTCGTGGTCCTGCTCGAGCAGGCGGTCGCACAAGTGCGATCCCAGGAATCCAGCGCCGCCGGTAACGAGGATTTTCATGGTTTGCGGGTCCTTCGGGGCGCGACGGGCGCGGCCGTGAGCAAATGGTTGATTCCGATCAAGGTAAGATCTGGTTCGAGGCGCCGCAAGCTGGGCGCCCTTCCCTGGAGCCAGTGGGCGAGTCCCCCCGTGGCCAGGATCACCGGCTTGCGCATCGAGCGCTCCGCGAGGATTGCGCGCAGCAGGTGCTCCACGGCGCCCACGCTCCCCGCCAGGAGGCCGATGCGCAGCGCTTCGTCCGTGGTGCGGCCGACGGCGCCCGCGGGCCACCGCAGCTCGGTGTCGGCGAGCTTGGCGGCGTTCTGGGTGAGCGAACGGAGGCCGGTCTGGAGGCCGGGGCAGATCACGCCGCCGAAGTACGTCCCCGAGGAAAAAATGTCGAACGTGGTCGCGGTTCCGAAATCCACCACGATCCCCTCGCGGATCCCGAGGGCCTGCGCCCCCAGCACGTTCGCCAAGCGGTCGGCCCCGATCTGGCTGGGGATCTCGTAATCCAGGGTCAACCCGCCGCAGTCGCGGTAATCCAGGACGCGCGGCTCGGTGCCGAAGACCTCCCGCAGCGCCGCGGTCCAGGGGCCGTCCTGCACGGGCACGACCGACGCCAGCACCGCCCGGACCGCGTTTCCGGCGACGGCCGGAACGACGAGGCCGCGCAAGGAGAGGACGATCTCGTCCACGGTGATGTCCTTGCGCGTGGCCAGGCGCCACCGCTTGAGGATGACGCCGCCGTCGAACAGGCCGAGCACGGTCTGCGTGTTGCCCACGTCCACGGCGAGGCGGTAATCGCCGGCCTTGCCGGTCTTTTGGCGCGGGGCGATTTTCCTAGAAGGCACGCGAGCCTCCCGCCGGCGTGGCCGATCCGATTTTGAGCGAGAGGTCCAGCGCCCGCACGCTGTGGGTCAGCTCGCCGACCGAGATGAAGTCGAGGCCGCTGTTGCGCAGCGCGCGCGCGCGTTCCAGCGTCATGTTGCCGCTGGCCTCGAGCTTGAGGTGCGGGGCCGCGGCGCGCGCGCGCGCGACCGCGCGGGCGAGGGTCGCGTCATCCATGTTGTCCAGCAGGAGGATGTCGACGGGCGCGTCCAGCAGGCTTTCGAGCTCCTCCAGCGTGCGCACCTCGGCCTCGACCTTGTAGGCGCGCCCGGCGCGCGCCAGGGCGCGGTCCGCGGCCGCGCGCACCGATCCGTTGGCGGCGGCGTGGTTGTCCTTGATCAGGATCTGGTCGAAGAGCCCATGGCGGTGGTTCACGCCGCCGCCAACGGCCACGGCGTACTTGTCGAGCTCGCGGTATCCCGGCAAGGTCTTGCGGGTGTCGAGGATTTTCACCGGGGCCGCGGCCTCCGCGAAGCGGCGCGTCGCCGTGGCGATGCCGCTCAGGCGCTGCATGAAGTTAAGGAGGATGCGCTCGCACACGAGCAGCCCGCGCGTCTCCTCCTCGACGCGCGCCAGGACCTGGCCGGCCTGGACGGCGTCGCCCTCGCGCGCGAGCCATTCGATGCGCGGGGCGAGGCCGCGATGGCGGAACACCGCCTCCATCACGGGAACGCCCGCCAGCACGCCGTTTTCCTTGCACAACAGGGCCGCCCGGCTGCGGTGGCCGGCGTCCAGGGTCGCCTCGGACGTCACGTCTCCAGGGCCTTCGTCCTCGGCGAAGGCCAACGGCAGCAGGGCCTGCAGGGCTTTATGGGGGAAGGCGGGGATCATGCGTCTCGGCTCACCTGGCTTGAAGTTCCTTCTGCACCTTGTCCCGGTTCCCGCGGGCCTTTTCGGCGCCCTTCGATCCGGGATACCGCTCCAGGCAGTCATCGAGCGCGACCAGGCTCCGGCGCAGCAGGGCGGCGCGCGTTTCCCCCGTCGCGGCGCGCGCGGCGGCGAAGGTTTCCGCCGCCTCGGCCCGGCGTTCCTCGCAGTAACGGTCCGGCGAGGTCAGGCTGTCCGCGCCTCCTGCGGAGGGGGCGCTGTCGGCCGCGGACGCGCCGGGGGGGTCGAAGTCGGGCAGCGGAGCCGGGGTTCCGGCGGGTTCGGCGGACGGAGCCGAGGGGGCGGTGGGCGGCGTTCTCGGCGTCGAGGCCGCGCTTCCCGGCCCCGCATCCGGCGTCTTCTTTTCGCGCTCCCAGCTGCGGTTCGCGAGCTTCTTCAATTCTTTGCGCAGCCGCTCGTCCTTCACGGAGCGCAGCAGCGCGGTGACCTGGGGAACGATCAGGCCGTGCGGCGCCCGGTTGGAGTAGGCCTCGTGCAGGCGGCGCAGGGCGCGCTTGTCCTCCTCGGGAAGGGAGCCGTCCATGGCCGCGTTCAGCGCGAGCACCCACTCCGCGTCCTCGACCAGGAACGCAAGGTTCATGCGGTGGCGCCGTACTTCGCGGGCCCGGTCGGCCTCGATCTCGCTCGTGGGCGACCGCAGCAACTCGCGCGACATCTGCGAGGTCAGCTCTCCCAGCGAGGCTTTTTCTCCCGCGGGAATTTCGATCACGCGGCCTTCGCCTCCGCGGTCCTTGACGCCTCCGTGGCGCAGCATGTAGTCGAGCTGGTTCTGGGCGCTGCGGGCCCGGCGCAGGGTCTCGCGGTTCGACCTGCCCGCGGCGATTTCCTGGTAGCCGAGCAGGAGGTCCAGCACCAGGGAGTCTTCCAGGGCGTGCAGCGAAGGTCGGACGCTCTCGAGCGGAGGCCCGGAGGACGCGGGGGTGGGCGCGCCCGCGGCGCGCGGCTTGGGGCCGCCCGTGCAACCGGCGACGAGAAGCGCCAACGCGAGCAACGTCCCCCTCTTTTTATCCAAAAAAGTCATGCTTATTCCTCGCGAATCCAGAGGGAAGCGGATTCCCCGAAGTTTTGGGGGCCGCCCATGTTGCCCAGCTCGTCGGAAAGGTCCTCGACGTAGCCGGGCTCGCCGGATCCGTCGAGAGGGAGACCCGTGCGCCGGGATACCGTGTAGTGCTTGTAGCGTTCCCGCTGGAAAAGCGGCGCCTCGGGCGGAGCGGCCGCGATTTCTTCTCCCGTCGGGAGAGCCTCGGGAACCTCGACGCGCTCCTGGAACTTCTTCAGCTTCACCACGCTCTGCGCGATGCCCAGCCAGGCAGGCAGGGCCGTCGCCGCGCCCGTGCCCTTGAAGCCGCGGTAATCCACGGGCTTGTTGTCGTCGAACCCGGTGTACACGCCGATCGCATAACCCGAGGCCGGGTCGAAACCCTTTCCCTGTCCCTTGGGGGCGGCGAGGTAGCCCAGGAAGGCCGCGTTGCGGTAGTCGTTGGTCGTTCCGGTCTTGCCGTAGGCCGGTACGGCGACCTTGGGGCCGCCCTTGCCGAGCGGCATCGTCAGTTCGCGGCCTATGCGCTGGCCCGTCCCTCCGCGCACCACCGAGGCGAGGATGGCCTCCAGCATGTGGCGCGTGCGCTCGGTGAGGACTTCCTCGCGCTCGGCGTAGTCCTCGAAGATCACGCGGCCGTCGGGCGTGGCGATTTTCTCGATATAGAGCTGCGGCCGCCCGAAGCGCGTGCGGTAGCGCGCGCCCTGCTGGAAGGCCTGGTAGGCGTTGGTGGCCTCGCCCAGCGTGATCACGTTCACGCCGAGCGGGAAGGAGAGGACCCGGTCGAGAGGGGAGGCGATGTCCAGCTTGCGGCTGAAGGCCGTGACGTAGCGCAACGCCGCCTGCGCGCGGAAATCCTTGGAGGCGTACAGGTTCTCGCGCGTGTACCGGTCGCCTTCGTCGTCGGCGTAGCGCAGGCGCTCTTCGAGCCGGCGCAGGGTCTCGGGGGAGATCTCGCCGTCGAGGGGCCGCGTTCCGGCCCGGCCGGCGTAGTCCAGATAGCTGCGCGAAAGGATGCGAATGCGCAGGGCGTTCTCGGGGTCGTTCGGCCCCGCGGGATCGCGCGCGTACTTCGCCCGCTCCGCGGCGAAGCCGATGCCGTAGGGAAGGCGGCGCAGCAGCTCCGCCTCGCGCGGCGAGCCGTCAAAGGTCAGGTCGATGGCGAAGTCCTCCACCGCCTTGGCGTAGCGCAGTTCGCGCATGTGCTCGTTGTCCAGGACGATCCCGAGGCTGTCGCGCACGAAGTTCGCGAACGCCTCCTGCGAGGGGAAGTTGTCGGGGTCGAGACCGAGGGCGCGGCAGTTTTCCCAGAAGCCGGCGAAATCCGTTTTGTCGAACAAGTGATACAGCAGGTACACGCTGGCGATGTTCTCGGAGCGGCGGCCCGCCCAGGCCAGGCTGACCGTGTCCTCGGGCGGGTGGTCGGGCTTCGGGAAGTAGATCAGGTTGCCCGCCTGGAAGGCCTGGCGGAAGTTCGGCAGCGGGTCGAGCGCCTGCCATCCCAGTTCGAGCGCGGCCGCGTACACCAGCGGCTTGAAGGCCGACCCGAACTGGCGGCGCGCCTGGTTGACCCGGTCGTAGCCCGTGTTGCCGAAGCCGCCGACGTTGGCGACCACGCGGCCCGCCTGCAGCACCTGCGCGGCTCCCTGCAGCTCGGGCTTCTGCGCGAGTTCCAGCAGCTGGTCGATCTTGCCTCCCCAGCGCAGCTCGCCGGGCGTGCGGTAGGGAATGCTCACGAAAACGCGGCTGCCGGGCCTCAGGTGCTTCGCCGCGAACTCGGCCATCTGCGCCTTGGGCGGCAATTCGTTGGCGCCCGTGCGGTGGCGGTTCCAATGCCGGAAGAACTCCTCCAGCGCGCGCCGGGCGATGCGGCCCTCCAGCGCGCCGAAGCGCACGCGCAGGCCCGCGGGCGCGCCGTCGAGCGTTTCGACCTGCACCACGCGGCCGGTGGCGAACTCGCCGGGCTCGAAGTGCGGGAGGATCGCCACCGAATCGCGCGGGGGCTGGTAACCGCGCAGCAGCAGGTCGAGCTTCCACAGGTTCGAGTACACCGCGAACTCGGCGGCGCGCTGGATGTCGGGATCCAACGTGGTATGGATCTGCAGGCCCGCGTCGGTGTAGTCCTCCACGCCGTGGCGCGCGAGCAGCTCCTGCATCTCGGGGCTGTCGAGCAACTGCTTCACCTTGACCATGTTGGTCGAAAGCCGGAACCGGAAGTCGCCCCGGTGGAATTCCAGCGGACGCTTGAGGGCCCCGTTGTACTGCGCCTCGGTGATGTAGCCCTGGCTGCGCATTTGCCTCAGCACGTAGGCCACGCGGTACCGGCCCTTTCGCAGGGCCGCCTCCTTCCTTTCCTTCGTGGGCTGGATGAAGGGGTTGTACTGGTTCGGCCCCTTCACCGAACCCGCGATGAAGGCGCATTCCACCAGGCTGAGCTCGCGCGGCTCCTTGTCGAAGAAATAGCGCGCGGCGATGCGCACCCCGTGGCCGTTGCCCACCACGAAAAACTGGTTCAGGTAAAACTCGAGGATTTCCTCCTTGCTGAAGTGGCGCTCCAGCCGGTAGGCGTTGATGAGCTCGTCGACCTTGCCGCGCAGCACCCCGCTGCGGCCGAACAGGTTCTTCGCCGTCTGCTGCGTGAGCGTGCTGCCCCCGCGCCATTTCTTCGCGCCCGACAGGTTGTCGGCCATCGCGCCGGCGAACGCCGAAACGTCCCAGCCTCCGTGCTTCCAGTAATTGCGATCCTCGGCCGCCACGAGCGCGTCCACCAGCATCCGGGGGATGGAGTCGAAGGGGACGTAGTCCCGGTGGGTGCCCTCGTAGAAGGTGCCGACCTTGGTTTTCCCGTCGGCGTACAGCACCACCGATTCGCGCGCCAGGATCTTGCGGATTCCCTCGCGGGTGAAGGTTTCGTCGGGAACGCGCTGGCCGGCGACCTGAAAGCCCGCGAACACGGCGGCTCCCCCCAGGGCGGCGGCCAGAACCGGCAGGGCCAGCCCGATGAGCAAAATGCGGCGAAGCTTCATGGAGGCTTCAAATTAGGAAGAATGCGAAGGGCAGGACGGGGGACGGGAGTTTTGGGACGGGGGAGAATACAACAACGATGGGGCGCGTGGGGCCGCAGGTTCCGTAGGGGCAAAACGCGCTGACTTGCGGTCAGGGAAGAAGCGCCCGCGACATCCCCCGGCATAAACTTAGGCGCCCAATAACTCTTTTTTTTGCGTTTTCCCCCGTCCCAAAACTCCCGTCCCCCGTCTCTTTTCCTATACTTCCCATCCTCGCGGACGGACCCCGTCGGCGTGTTTGAGGCTCCGAAGGGTTCCCCACGTAAGTGGGGAGTCGGGGAATTCCCAGGAGAGGTGGCCGAGCTGGTCGAAGGCGGCGGTTTGCTAAACCGTTATAGGGTCTTAACGGCCTTATCAAGGGTTCGAATCCCTTCCTCTCCGCGGACCTCAAGCACGCCCGACGGCCAGTCCGAGGCCTCCGCGTCCGGAGACCCTCGCATGTCCGACACCCCCCAGAAACGCGTCCGCGTCCGCTTCGCTCCCAGTCCCACGGGCTATCTGCACGTGGGCGGCGCCCGCACGGCCATCTTCAACTGGCTGTTCGCCCGCCGCATGGGCGGCGACTTTTTGCTGCGCATCGAGGACACCGACCAGACCCGCTACCAGGAGAAGGCGCTCCACGAGCTGATCGCCGACCTGAAGTGGCTGGGACTCAACTGGGACGAGGGCCCCGAGGTCGGCGGCCCGCATGAATCCTATTTCCAGTCGAAGCGGCTGGACCATTACCAGAAATACGCGCGGCAGCTGGTCGCGAGCGCCCACGCCTACCCGTGCTTCTGCACGCCGGAACGCCTGGACGAGCTGCGGGAGCAGCAGAAGGTCAATAATCTGCCGCCGAGCTACGACCGCCGCTGCCGCAACCTGCCGGCCGACGTCGCCGCGCAGCGCGTGGCCGCGGGCGAGAAGCACGTCGTGCGCCTCAAGGCGCCCTTCCACGGCAACACCGTGTTCAAGGACCACATCCGCGGCATCATCGACACGCCCAACCGCGTGCTGGACGATCTGGTCCTGCTCAAGGGCGACGGTTTCCCGACCTATCATCTCGCCAACGTGGTCGACGACCACCTGATGGAGATCACCCACGTGCTGCGCGGCGACGAGTGGATCCCCAGCACCCCGCGCCACATCCTGATCTACCAGGCGCTCGGCTGGGAGCCTCCGGTGTTCTGCCACCTTCCCGTGATCCTCGCCGAGGGCGGGGGCAAGCTGAGCAAGCGCAAGGGCGCGGCCTCGGTCGGCGACTACCGCGATCTGGGCTACCTCCCCGAGGTGATGGTGAACTTCCTCTCGCTGCTGGGCTGGAGCCCGGGCGAGGACCTTGAGCTCATGGAGACGGACGTCCTGATCGAGAAATTCTCGCTGGACCGCATCCACCCGAAGAGCGCGGTGTTCGACGAGAAAAAGCTCGAGTGGATGAACGGCCAGTATTTCCTGCGCCGCGACGTCGATTACTTCATGCCCCTCGTGCTGCCGCTGTGGGAAAAGGCGGGCGTGAATCTCGCCGCGTTCTCCCCGGAGTACGTGCGTCGCGCGGTGGAGTTGCTCAAGGACCGCTCGAAGCGCCTGCCCGACTTCGTCGACTATGGCCTGTACTTTTTCAACGATCCGGCCGCGTACGACGAGAAGACGCGCAACAAGCATTTCGGGGCGGGCTCGGCCGAGCTGCTCGAAGGCCTGATCGCCGAGGTGGAGTCGGGGGAATTCAACGCGGCCGCCCTCGAGGCGCGCTACCGCGCGTTCGCCGAGAGTACGGGCCGCAAGGGCGGCGACCTCATCCACCCCACGCGCCTGGCGATCTCGGGCATGCCCTTCGGGCCCGGTCTGTTCGAGTTGATGGAGGCCCTCGGAAAGGACGCCGTGCTGCGCCGCATGCGCGCCGCCGTCGCGGCGATAAGGGCGGGTTTCTAACGCGAGCGCAAACACAATGGCCGCAAAAGATCGCAAAGATCGCAAAAGGACATAAACAAAAGGCCCCGCATCGCGGGGCCTTTTGTTCTTCATCTTTATGATTTTTCCTTGCGATCTTTAGCGGCCATTCCTGTGTTAGTCCAGGTTTTGATTCGGCCGTCAAGCGGCCTCATGCGGGCTTATTCCCGATCTAATGGCTTTCCCGCCGCCCAGTCGCGGAGGAAGGCGATCACGTCGGAACGCTCCGGGCTGCGCGCGTTGCGCACGTACCATCCCGAGGTGCCCACCCCGCTGTAGAGCGCGCCGCGCGTGTCGAGACCGCTCATCAGGCCGCTGACGAATCCCCCGTTGAAGTGATCCCCCGCGCCCGTCGAAAGCCGCGGGTTGCCGCAGTACGGGCCCTCGATGCCCGCCGTCCCGCCGTCGAGGAACGCCCCCGCGCAACGCACCGCGTGCACGACCACGCCGTGCAGCTCCAGCGCTCCGGCGATGCGCGCCGACGCGGCCTCCACGCTCTCGGGCGTCTCCCGCACGGTTTGGTCGAGCCCGAGGACCTCGCCCACTTGTTCCGCTTCGCGCAGGTTCAGCCCCAGGATGCAGCGCGCGCGCCGGCCCAAGGCGCGAATCTGTCCCAGCACGCGCGCCAGGTCCGCGCGGTCGCGCTTTTCGGGATCGGCCAGGTCGAAGAAGAACCGCACGGAGGAGTTCTCCGGAACCATGTGGATCAGGTTCTCGAGGATTTCGTCCATTTCGGTAAGCATGGTCCAGTTCGTGCAGGCCACGAGGTCCGACTCGACCATCAGGGCCTTGAACCGGTCCGCGCCGATGACGTCCTGCAGGCGCTGCCAGCACATGTTCTGGATGGTGTCCAGCTTCCCGATCATCAGCTTGCCGTCCTGAAATTCGATCGCGTCGGTGCGGCCCGGGTTGCCGACGGAAAAAAGCTCGGCTTTCTCCTCCAGGGGCTTGAACACGGGCAGGATATGGGGGTAGCCGAGCAGGCCGATGCACGTCACCTTTCCGCCCATGCCGGCGACGGCCAGGGACATCAGGGGGCCGTTGCCGCCGGGCTTGACCTGAATCGGAACGACCTCGATGTTGGCCGACTTGCCGGCGGCGGAGCGCACCCGCTCGGAGAATTGCGGGATGGTGAGGATGCGCTCGAATTCCGTGCTGCTTTGGCGCGTGTCGACGGCGTGCAGGATTTCGTCCACGAAGCCGTCGAACCCGATGGTGAAGCGGGTCCGGGCGAAGCGGGAGGTGGAGGCCTCGAGGGCGTCGGCGGCGGTCTGGATGGCGGAAGGGATGGCCTGCTTCGAATGCGTCAAGGGGGAACCTCTTGGGGGAACCCGGCAAATCTACAACAAAGCGCGCGCCAGGGAATGCGGGCCCGCATGCGCCCGCCCCGCCGGTGCCCGCATTTAAAACCGGAAGATGATTTCGGAACCCGCGCCGTAGTCGGGATACCCCTCGCTGCCGCTCAGGACGGGCTTGATCACCTTGGCCCATACGGTCCATTCGGCGCCCTTCGCCGGGTAGACGTACAAGGTGGGAACCACCCATACCGATTCGTCGCGGCCGGTCGTCAGGCGGGCGTTGTGGAATTCCAGCGGCAGGCCGACGGCGAAGGTCTGGTCGAGCGTGTAACCGGGCTCCACGTAAATCAGGAGGTCGTCCAGAAAGGCGCCCGTCACGGTTTGCCGCACGCTGTTGGGGGCCGGGACCTCGCCCTTGTCGTTGTAGAAAAGCGTCGCGGACAGCGAGTAGCGGTCGTAGGTATAGGAGGGCTCGATGAGCACCACGGTGCCCGCATCGCGGTCGTTGTTCCAGTAGTTCATTCCGAAGTGCGCGTTCACCCTCAGTTGTTGCTCGAAGCGGCCCTCGAAGGTCACGCCCAGCTCGAAGGGCCAGGCCCCATCCATGCCGGCGGTGTAGCGGACGGAAGGCATCCAGGTCATGACGCTGTTGATGGGGCGCTTCCATTCCACGTAGGTGGACCAGTTTTCCGTGTTGCCCGTGGAATCCTGGCTGACCCCGGTATGCACTTGCAGGCCCCCGTTGCGGAAGCCGGCGCCCCGGACGCGTTCCTCGCCCACGATGGCCGCGGTGCGCTTGTTGCGGTAATAGCTGAAATAGCCGGAGCCGGAGGTCAAATCGCCCATCATCACCGTGGTCGCGCGCGTGTAACGCCAGTGCACGGCCACCCCGTCGAAATTCAGGTCGTCCCAGGTATTCCCGGCGCCCTGGGAAGGCACCGCCCCGTCGTTCAGGGTGGTATAGAGGAAGGCGCTCAGGCGCGGGGAAAAGGTGACGGTGGTCGTCAGGTCGGCTTCCAGGCCGGTCGTATGCGCGGGGTTGGAGAGATCGGAGCCGAAAGCGGTGGAAAAATCCCCATCCACGTACCCGCTGAAGCCGATTCTGCGCCGGGGAGCTTGTGCCGAGGCCTCGCCCGCCAGCAGGAATGTCAAGCCGATGAGGACCGCGTTCTTCATTTCATCCATATTTAAATAAGCGAAGTCGCGTTTTGGCGGAAAACCCCTCCGATTATCAAAGTGGCAATTTTTTTCAGGGCACAAAAAAAGCCCCCCGCGGGGCGGGGGGCTTCGCATGCGCTGGGCGCGTTTTTAAAGGACTTCGTTCCCGGTTTCGCCCGTGCGGATGCGCAGGGCGCTTTCGACGGGGAGGACGAAAATCTTGCCGTCGCCGATCTTGCCGGTGCGGGCTTTTTCCGCCAGGGAGGAGACGGTTTTTTCGACGAGGTCGTCGGGAACCACGACTTCAAGCTTCACCTTCGGGATGAAATCCGTGTGGTATTCGCTGCCGCGATAAAGTTCGGTATGGCCCTTCTGACGGCCAAAGCCTTTCACCTCGGTCACGGACATCCCGCTGATGCCGATTTCCTGAATGGCGGCCTTGACCTCATCCAGTTTGAAGGGCTTGATATAGGCGATGATCAGTTTCATAAGCATCCTCTGGGTTCGACAGTCTTGCTGCCCGGATTAAGATAACATTCCCGGCCCGATCCGACCCCTGGGGCGGGCCCGGCTGCTTAGAACTTGAAGATGATCTCGGAACCGGCGGAATACGCGGGGTCCAGGCCTGAAGCGGTGGGGATCACCACCCCGGCCCACAGCCACCATTGGACTCCGGGACCCGGATACACGTAGAAGGTGGGGACCACCCATATGCCCTCCCCGGGTTCGCCGTCGGCGTCCAGGTCGGGCTGGTGGTATTCCAACGGGAGACCGAGGGCGTAGGTGTCGCTCAGGCTGAAGCCAGGCTCGACATAAACGAAGAAGTCGTCGAAAAGTTTCCCTCTCGCCAAGCCGCCTTCTCCGGCGTCCGGACCCAAGGTGGTCGAAGGGTTGTTGGGGGCCAGCAAGGTATCCCCGCTTTGGCCGCCCTTTTTGTTGTAAAACACCGTGGCCGCGATGGAAAAACTGCCGGAAGCGAAAGAAGGCTCGAAGAGCGCGAGATAACCCGGGTCGAATGAGGCGCTGTAATAATTGACCGCGACATCGGTGCTCAGGGACAGTCCCCCGAATTTGCCGTCGTAGGACAGGCCCCCCACGAAAGGGGTCGCGCCGGCGGCGCCGGCCGTGTACTTGAACGAGGGGGTAAGGGTTCCGCCCGAAGCGCCCAGCGCGAGGTCATACTTGAGGAAGGTGGACCAGGTCCTGGAAAGGAGGGGGCCGGTGGAATCCGCGGCGCCGAGGTCGGAAACCCCGGTGGTCACGGTCAGGCCTCCGTACGAAAAACCCGCGCCGCGCGCGGCGTGTTCGCCGACCACGACGGCGGAGCGCTTGTTGCCGTAGTAGTTGAAGTAACCGGTACCGTAAATGAGGTCGCCGGCGTAAATCGTCAGCTTGTCGTTATAGAGCCAATTCAACGTCGCGCCGTCGAAGTTGACGTCGTCCCAGGTTTTACCCGCGCCTTGCGCCGGCACGATGCCGTCGTTCATCGTGGTGTAGATCACGGCGTTCAGCCTACGGCTGAAGGTCACGGTGGTCGTCAGGTCGATTTCCAGCCCGGTGGTGTGGATCGGGTCCTGGACGCCGCCGCCGGAAAACGTCGTGACGAAGTCGGCGTCGACGTAGCCGCTGAAGCTCACCGAGGGCCTGGCGTCCTGGCCCGCGGCCAGGCTCGCGCCGAGCAGGCCCGCCGCCGCCATCAGGTTATGAATTCCGTTTTTCATGACATTTTCCGGTAAGGATTCAGGTTTTATGTAGCATCCCTCCCCAAAATATGGAAGGGAATCGACAGGATTGCCGAACTGGCCAAAAAAAATCGCCGCGCGGCTCAAGCCGCGCAGCGATTTTTAGAAAAACGCGCTTTACAGCCTAGAGAACTTCGTTGCCCGTTTCGCCGGTGCGGATGCGCAACGCGCTTTCGACGGGCAGGACGAAGATTTTTCCGTCGCCGATCTTGCCGGTGCGGGCCTTGTCGGACAGAGCCGCGACGGTCTTTTCAACGAGATCGTCCGGAACGACCACTTCCAGCTTCACCTTCGGGATGAAGTCGGTGTGGTATTCGCTGCCGCGGTAGAGCTCGGTATGGCCCTTCTGGCGGCCGAACCCCTTGACCTCGGTGACGGACATGCCGCTGATGCCGATTTCCTGGATCGCGGCCTTGACCTCATCCAGCTTGAAGGGCTTGATGTACGCAAGAATCATTTTCATAAGGCTTCCTCTCGATTCGGCCGGGGTTTAAAGGAATTCCCCGCGACCCCCGGCCGAACCGGGGATGTCGCGAGGATAAGGGAATCAGAACGTGATGGTCGTTTCGAGGGCGTAGCTGTTGATTTCCGCCTCGATTTCACGACGGTACTCGAACAGGGCCCACCAGTTGCTGGCGAAGGCGTAGCTGGGGCTAATGGTGACCTCATTGTTCACGACCGCGCCGGGGAAATCGAACTTCAGCTGGCTATAACGCAGCGTGCCGGCGATCTTGTCCGTGAGCTTATAGTTGGTCATGACCAGGAAGCCGAGGCCATCGACATCTTCCGCGAGCCAGTTCATCTGGTAGTTGACTTCGCCGGCCACGAGCAGGGGGCCCTTGGCGTAGGAAGCCCACACGTTCGCGCCCTGACGGAGGTAATTCTCGCCGGGGATTTCTACGGCTTCAACCAGGTAGAATGCTTTCGCCGTGACGCCTTCGACGGGGGTCAAGGTCAGGCCGGCTTCGCCGGCGGGGGTGGAGAAGGTATTGTCGGTAGTCGTCCACTCGCTGGTGAAAAAGGCGCCGTAGAGGTTAAGCATCGGGGTCAGGGTATAGGAGGCGCCCACGCCGGTGTTGTAGCCGCCGTAAGCGGAAACCGTGGCGGAAGCGGAGTACTGGTACAACCCGGTCGGCTCGGCCGACTCGAAGCCCGTGGCGCTCAGGAATTTACCGACGAAGAGGCTCAGGGGGCCTTCCGTGTAGGTGATAAAGCCCTGCTCCAGAGCCAGGCTGCCGGGGACTACTTCACCGCTCGCGAGAGTCGTAGGGAGGCCGCCGCCGACGCCGCCTTGAGCGAGGTCCACGCGCGCGGAAATCTTGTCGTTGAACTTGAACAAGAAGTCGATTTCGAACTGGTCGATCGCCCCGGTGATCGGGCCGTCGTTCGTTTCGTAGGCGGACATGTCTAAGAAACCGCTCAGCGAGAGCTGATCGTTGACCTTGACATCGGCGAACGAGGTGGCGGCCATCAGGCCTACTGCGCCCGCTGCAAGATTCAGGGAAAGTGACTTACGCATTAAGGACTCCTTGGATTGCCTACCGGACCCTGGTAGGTGGTTCAAGAATAGGTGATATCAATCCTCATGCCATTAAAAACTTCAGTGAATTTACGCCAAATATGCCTGATTACCCGAAGGTTTCCCGCAAAATCCAGCTCCTGATTAACACTTCGACTTAAAAAATGACATTTATTGTCAATAGGGGGCGAAGGGGAGGTATTGTCAGTTGCCAATTGTTAAGTGGTGAATTCCTTGAAAAAAAGCCATTCCTGAAGGAAGCTTTGGTTGACGTTTGTCGAGGGGCGCGTCCTGCGGCATATCAGCGATCCGAGGGCGCTGACGGATGCGGCACTCCGGGAGGCAGGTACCAGGGCGCCTTTTCGGGGGTGGGGTCGGCATGGTGCGCTGTCGCGGACCCCGCGAAAACCGACAGGACAAGGGCTAGCGCGAACGGGAGTCGAGAGATCGGAAGCTTCATGGGAATTCCTTGGGTTGAAAATTAAAGGGTTGCGGCGGCAGGGACAGCCGCGCGCCACGCCTGCAGGATGTGCTCCACGATGGCGGGCACGGAGGTTCCGTTGTTGACCTGGGCCAGCAGGAAGGGACCCTCGCCGCGCATTTTGGCCGCGTCGCGGCGCATCACCTCGAGGTCGGCGCCCACGTGCGGCGCGAGATCGATCTTGTTGATCACGAGAAGGTCGCTTTGGGTAATGCCCGGTCCGCCCTTGCGGGGAACCTTGTCGCCGCCGGAGACGTCGATCACGTAGATCGTGTAGTCCGCCAGCTCGCGCCCGAAATGGGCGGCGAGGTTATCGCCCCCGCTCTCGACGAAAAGCAGGTCGATCGCGCCTCCGAACCGGCGCATCAGCTCCTCGCAGGCGTAAATGTTGGAAGATACGTCCTCGCGGATCGCCGCGTGCGGGCATCCTCCCGTTTCGACGGCGAGGATGCGGTCCTCGGGCAGGGCCTTGTGGCGCGTGAGGAACTCGCCGTCCTCGCGCGTGAAGATGTCATTGGTGACCACGCCGAGGCTCAGGCGCTCGCGCAAGGCCTCGCACAGCACCTTGACCAGCGCCGTCTTGCCCGAGCCCACCGGGCCGCCGATCCCGATCGTGAAGGCGCGGGCGCGGAAGTCGCGATCGTCGCGCGCGAGTTCGCGCAGGCGAAACTCGCCGGGGGACTCCAACGGGTCGTGGGCGTGGCCGTGCCCGTGCGGAGTCGCGGGCCCGCCGCTGGCGAGAATGTGCCAGTGGCCCATCTGGTGTCTCAAGATTTTGTGTTTCATTTTCCTCTCTCACGGTGGGGCGACCCGGCGGGTCGCCCGTCCAAATAAAGGGTGAAAAAAAAGTGGTCGCCCATCCTTGATTCAATTCTGGAAAAGCCGGCTATAGAGAAATCCGTGTCCGCCCTGCCCCGCCTCGACCAGCGGGGAAGTGCGCCAGGCCTCGCGGTACGGGAGCGGGACGCTGTCGAGCAGCCGGGCCTCGGCGGCGGCCAATGCCCGCGCCTGAAGCGTCTGCGCGGAGCGCGGGCCCACGAGGCCGAGACGCATCGCGGCCGCCATCTGGTCGCGGATCAAGCCGTGAAGGTAAACCCAGCCGGCCTGCTCCGCCGTGGCGCCGAGCAGGCCGAGGGCCCGGCCGAACGCCGGCACGAAGTGCAGGTCCCATTCGGCGGGAGAGGCGGAGGCCTTCAGGAGCAGGAGTCCGGGAGTCGGAAAGGTTTCGGCGAGGGAGTCGAGCAGGGCGCGGCCCTGGCGTAGCGAAGCCTTGCGCACCGGATGATTCCACAGGGACGCGTCCCATTCCCGCAAGAGGATTTCGAACGCGGCGGGATCTTCTTCCGCGTGGGCGGCGGTCACGAAGGCGAGGTCGAAGCTCGCGGCCTGGCGCAGATAAGCGTCCAGGTAGGCCTGCAGCGCCGGCATGTCCGGGAACTTCCCCGCGCGCGCCAGCGCCTCCAGCCCGTTGCTGTAGGCGAACGCCCCGGTGGGAAACGCGGAGTCGGAGATTTGCAAGAGAATTGACAGCGGCAGTGACATCGAGGTTACCGGAGGGATCCGACTTTGGAAGGAATTGCGAATAATGATGAATGATGAATGCGGAATGATGAAAAACCATCGAAGGTAGGATCTTCGTGCTTCGACAAGCCGATCAAACGGCCCTCTTTTGTTTTGTTTTCATCATTCATGTTTCATCATTAAAACAAGTGGTACCGCTGCGCCAACGGCAGGTTCTGCGCGGGTTCGCAGGTGAGGCGTTCCCCGTCGGCGTGCACCGCGTACGTTTCCGGATCGACGGTCACCTGCGGCATGGCGTCGTTGAGCCGCATGTCCTTTTTCCCGACCGCGCGGCAGCCTTTGACGGCGGTGACCCGCTTCGAAAGTCCGTAGGCTTTCACCGCCTTCTCGCCGGCGGCGGAAGTGAACGCGAGCGAGCCCATGCCGACGGCCGATCCCAGCGCGCCGAACATGGGACGGGAGTAGTACGGCTGCGGGGTGGGGATGGAGGCGTTGGGATCGCCCATCTGCGCCTGCGCGATGAGGCCGCCCTTCAGGATCAGTTCCGGGCGGATGCCGAAGAAGGCGGGTTTCCACAGCACGAGATCGGCCCACTTGCCGTTTTCCACCGAGCCCACCTCGTGCGCGATGCCGTGCGTGAGCGCGGGGTTGATGGTATACTTGGCGATGTAGCGTTTCACGCGAAAGTTGTCCGCGGCCCCGTTATAGGGCGCGTCCCGGTCCTCGGCAAGCGGCCCGCGCTGTTCCTTCATCTTGTGCGCCGTCTGCCACGTGCGGCAAATCACCTCGCCGACGCGGCCCATGGCCTGCGAGTCGGAGGACATCATCGAAATGGCTCCCATGTCGTGCAGGATGTCCTCGGCGGCGATGGTTTCGGCGCGGATGCGGCTCTCGGCGAAGGCCACGTCCTCGGGAATGTCGGGGTCGAGGTGGTGGCAGACCATGAGCATGTCGAGATGCTCGGCGAGCGTGTTGACCGTGAAGGGCCGAGTGGGGTTGGTCGACGAGGGCAGCACGTTCGGCAGGCCGACGACGCGCAGGATGTCGGGAGCGTGGCCGCCGCCGGCCCCCTCGGTGTGGAAGGTGTGGATGGCGCGACCCTTGAAGGCCGCGATGGTGGCCTCGACGAAACCCGATTCGTTCAAGGTGTCGGTGTGGATGGCGACCTGGACGTCGTATTTCTCGGCCACGTCGAGGCAGCAGTCGATGGCCGCGGGCGTCGTGCCCCAGTCCTCGTGCAGCTTGAGGCCGATGGCGCCGGCCTCGATTTGCTCGGTCAGGCCCGCGGGCAGGGAGGAGTTACCCTTGCCGAGGAAGCCGAAGTTGAGAGGGTAATGCTCGGTGGCCCGCAGCATCATTTCGATGTGCAGGGCGCCGGGGGTGCACGTCGTGGCGTTGGTGCCCGTGGCCGGCCCCGTCCCGCCGCCGATCAAGGTGGTCACGCCGGAGGCGATCGCCTCCTCGGCTTGCTGCGGGCAGATGAAATGAATGTGCGAATCGATGCCCCCGGCCGTCAGGATCATGCCCTCGCCGGCGATCACCTCGGTGGTGGGGCCCACGATCATGTTCCGGTCGACGCCGTCCATCAGGTGCGGGTTGCCCGCCTTGCCGATCGCGTGGATGCGGTGATTCTTGATCCCCACGTCGGCCTTGACGATTCCGGCGTGGTCGACGATCAGGGCGTTCGTGATCAGCAGGTCCAGCGCCTCCGCCTGGGCCGCGCCCGCGGCCTGCCCCATGCCGTCGCGCAGCGTCTTCCCGCCGCCGAACTTGCACTCTTCGCCGTATACCGTGAGGTCTTTCTCGACTTCCACGACGAGGTTCGTGTCCCCGAGGCGGACGCGGTCCCCCGCGGTGGGCCCGTACATGTCGCCGTAGGCGCGCCGGCTGATTTCCAGGCTCATGATGCGCTCTTCCCGTTGAGGTTTTCCGTGAGAAAGTCCCGTTCCCCGGCGCGCTTCAGCGCGGCTTCGGCATTCTTGCCCGCGGTCTCTCCCATGATCAGGCCGCTGCCGCCGAACACCTTGCGCTCGCCGCCGAGCGCCACGAGCCGCACCGTCTTGCGCTCGCCGGGCTCGAAGCGCACCGCCGTGCCGCTGGGGATGTCGAGGCGGAATCCCAGCGCCGCCTTGCGGTCGAACCGCAGCGCGGCGTTGGTTTCGAACAGGGGGTAGTGCGATCCTACCTGCACCGGGCGGTCGCCCATGTTGACGACCTCGAGGGAAAGGGTTTCGCGGCCCGCGTTTAACACGACGTTGCCATCGGCATACAGCGTTTCGCCGGCCTGTAGGGCCAATTCATGAATTGGCCCTACGCCGGCCGCATCCGGCAACGTCCGCCGGGCCGCGTCAAGTCCCGATCCGTGCAGGGCGAGGGACAGGTCGCCGCGCTCGGCGCAAATCGGCTCGTGCACGGTCACCAGCTTGGTGCCGTCGGGGAAGGTGCCCTCCACCTGGACTTCGGCCACCATCTCCGCCACGCCCGGCTGCACGTCGGCGCGGCCGAGGATGCGCTTGCCGAGATCCATCAGCGTGGGAACGTCCTTGCCGTCGCGGATGAACTCGAGCAGCTGGGCCGCGATCAGCGCGACGGTTTCGGGATAATTCAGCGCCGTGCCGCGCCACAGGCGCTTCTGCGCCAGAAAACCCGCCTGATGCAGCAAAAGCTTGTCGATGTCGCGGGGGGATAAATGCATGAGAATGCTCCGTGGTCCTAAAAGCTCAAAGCGAACAGCGAACAGCGAACAGCCGAAAATCGCGGTTAATTGGCGGAATTTTCGTTTCGTCCAGGATTCGCTCCATATCTTGTTGTTCCCGTTCGCTGTCCGCTGTCCGCTGTTCGCTCTTCCTAATACTTCCTCTTCCAATAATCAAAGCCCAGCCATTCCTCCGAGCTTAGCAACTCGAACAGCCTTTCGGCCAGAGGTTCGAGCGCGGCCCGGTCCCGTCCCAGGGCCCGCAGCGAGAATCCGAAACCTTCGCGCACGCCCAGCCCCGCGATGCGGCAGGCTTGCATCCACGCCGGGCGCGGTTCCACCCCGTCTTTTTCATCGAGCGAGCCGGAGGTTCCTGCGCGCAGCCAGGCTTCGAGGCCCGCGTGCACGTTCTCCCAGCCGGAACCCATGACGTGCACGGCGAGGTGCGAAGAAAAGCCTCCCATCCCGTCCGCGGGAAGGACCTTCAGCCGGTCGGACAGAAGCGGGCGACCCTCCGCGTCCTCCACCCGGACTTCGCTTTCAAACGAATCGAAGGCGAAGTTTTCACCGCGTTCCAGGCGCCCGGCCACCATCCAGTCCATGAGGGCCAGGCGACCTCCGGGATGGAGCGTCCAAAGCTGCGATTGCCGAAAGCGGCTGTTCGCGTACAGCACCGTGGGGTCGCCCCCCGAGACGGCGGTCGCCCGTGCATAAACCGTGCCACGGATATGCTGGCGCGTCGTGAAGCCGGTGGGACAGGGGAAGACGCGCGTGTTGGCCTGGGGCGCGAACATAAGCGTCGACCCTTCGCGGCAATCGATTTGAAAGCGGTAGTCGTCCCCCTCCAGCATGCCGCCCCCGAAGGCGCTGACGAACACCAGGGCGGCGTCGATTCCCAGTTGCGGTTGGACGAAGCGCACCGGAGGGTGGGCCAGATTGCGAAGCAGGCGGGTGCGGCCTCCCGAGACGGCGGTCTCCAAGGTGTTCTCTGAAAGGCGAGTGTCAAGGATTGTCAATTATGGTACCCGTCCAGACAAATTTCGACAATTACAATCAATAATCGTCAACATGGCGTTTTCCCGGAAAATTGGAAATGGATTCTTAGCACGGACCGGCCTTTACAGGAGGGGTTCACGATTCCTTCCGCACAAAGCAGGCCAACCCTGCGTGGCACCCTTCTTGCTTTTCCCGGAACGCCGGGAAGGTCACCCCGTAAGGAGAAATCTATGATAAACACGAAGTGGATGAAAAAAGGATGGATGGGCGCCGCCCTGGTATTGGGCGCCCTGGTTTCCCACGCCGCCGCGGCGAAGGAAGTCAAGGTCGGCATTCTGCACTCGCTCAGCGGCACGATGGCGATCTCCGAGGTCTCGCTGAAGGACGTGGTTCTCATGGCGATCGAGGAAATCAACGCCAAGGGCGGCGTTAACGGCGCCAAGATCGTTCCCGTGGTCGTCGACCCCGCCTCCGACTGGGATCTGTTCGCGGAGAAGGCCAAGCAACTGCTGCTCAAGGACAAGGTTTCGGTGGTGTTCGGCTGCTGGACCTCGGTGTCCCGCAAGTCGGTGCTTCCCGTGTTCGAAGGCAACAACGGCCTGCTGTTCTACCCCGTGCAATACGAGGGTGAAGAATGTTCCAAGAACGTCTTTTACACCGGCGCGACCCCCAACCAGCAGCTTATTCCCGCCGCGGAATACCTGATGAGCGCCGCGGGCGGGGGTTACAAGAAGTTCTACCTGCTTGGCACCGACTACGTGTTCCCGCGCACCGCCAACAAGATCCTGAAGGCGTTCCTGCTCGCCAAGGGCGTGCCGCCGGAGAACATCATGGAAGAGTACACCCCCTTCCATCACCAGGATTACCAGACGATCGTCTCGAAGGTCAAGAAGTTCGCCGCGGGCGGCAAGACCGCGATCCTTTCCACGATCAACGGCGATTCCAATGTCCCCTTCTACAAGGAGTTCGCCGCCCAGGGCCTGACCTCGTCGATGGTACCGATCATGGCCTTCTCGGTCGCCGAGGACGAGCTGCGCGCCATGGATACCCAGTACCTCGTCGGTCACCTCGCCGCCTGGAACTATTACCAGTCCGTGCCCTCCGCTTCCAACAAGAAGTTCGTGGCCGCCTTCAAGGCCTTCGCCAAGAAGAACAACCTGCCGGGCGGCTCGAGCCGCGTGACCGACGACCCCATGGAGGCCGCCTACATCAGCGTCAACATGTGGGCATTGGCCGCCGCGAAGGCGAAGTCCTTCGAGGTCGACAAGGTCCGCAAGGCCGTGTACGGCATGAAGTTCAACGCGCCCGGCATGCCCGTCATGATGGACCCGAAGAACCATCACCTGCACAAGCCCGTGCTGATCGGCGAGATCAAGAAGGACGGCCAGTTCAAGGTCGTGTGGAAGACTTCCGGGCTCGTGGCCCCCGAGCCCTGGTCCGAATACACCAGCCCGGACAAGGGTTGCGATTGGGTGAACCATCAGGGCACCTACACGAAGAAGTAAGTTCCGCTTTCGCTTCCGGCCTTCCTCCCCCGAAAGGGGGGAGGGCCGACGCGGATCATCGCGTTTTCAGGGCGGTTTCATTTTCAAAGGATTTCAATGCTTTCGATGCGACGCTTTTCGCCCCTGATTTTATGGGCGGGCGTGCTGGCCCCGGCCGCAGAGGCCCCAGGCGCCGCACCGCGAGATTCCGTCCGGGCATGCCTGGATTCCTTGGCCCTCAGCGTGGAAGGCAAGGCCGCCGCGGTCGAATGCCTCATCGCGCAAAGCCACGCTTCCGCCGACACGGCGTTCAAGCCTCTCTTCACCGAAATCGCCAACGGCGGCGTTTTCGTCGCCAACTTGCCCGGAAGACCGCACGCGCTGGTCGTTCCCGGCGAGGAAATCGAAATCGACGGCGCCTATTTTCGTCCCGTCCGCCTGGCCTATCCCTACCAGGACCTGGCGGGAAGCGACGGTAAGCCGCTCCTGTTTTCCTCGGATTCCCTCGTGGAACTGGACGTGGGCCGCGTCGAGCGCGGGCTCGTGCAGCCCGTGCTGACCGAATTCGAGCTTTCGAGCCTCGACCCGTCGCGCCGCCGCTCGGCCGCGCAGCTGGTGGGGGAAACGCGGGACGTATCCCAGCTGCCGGCCCTGCGCATCGCCGCGGCCGCCGAAAAGGACAAACGCATCAAGCAGGTCATGGACGAATCGCTGGCGCGCCTCGAGCTTTCCTCCACGGACCTCGCCTTGCGCGTCGCCGCGGCGCAAAGGCTCGGGGACCTGAAAGGCCAGGCGGCGCTGTCCGACCTGGAGGCCATCGCCGCCGACCCGGCGGAACCCTCCGCGCTGCGCGAGGCCGCCGCCGCGGCGGTCAAGTCCATTCAAAACTGGGCGCAGTTCACCGGCATCGTCCAGAACCTTTTCTCGGGCCTCAGCCTCGGATCCATCCTCATTCTGATGGCGCTCGGCCTTTCGGTGATTTTCGGCCTGATGGGCGTGATCAACATGGCCCACGGCGAGTTCATGATGATCGGCGCCTACGCCACCTTCCTGGTGCAGGTGTTCTTCCAGTCCTTTTTTCCCGGAGCGGCGGGGTGGTTTTTGGCGTTCTCCTTTCCGGTCGCCTTCCTGGCGGCCGGCGCGGCGGGCATGCTGATCGAGGCCACCATCATCAAGCGCCTATACGGCCGCCCCCTCGAGACCTTGCTGGCGACCTGGGGCGTCAGCCTGCTGCTGATCCAGATCGCGCGCACGATTTTCGGCGACCTGACCGCCGTGAGCACTCCGCCCTTCCTCGGCGGCGGCTGGGAAGTCCTCGCGGGCGTGGTCTTTCCGTACAACCGGCTCTTCATCATCGTGCTCACCTTCGTTATCGTCGTCGCGATGACCTTCCTGTTCTTCAAGACCACGCTGGGCATGAAGGTGCGCGCCGTCACGCAGAACCGCGCCATGAGCGCCTGCCTCGGCGTGCGCACGCGGCGCCTCGACAACATCACTTTCGGCATCGGCACCGGCATCGCGGGGGTCGCGGGCTGCGCCCTGACCCAGATCGGCAACGTCGACCCGGGCATGGGCCAGAACTACATCGTCGACTCGTTCATGGTGGTGGTGACCGGCGGCGTGGGCAAGCTGGTCGGCACGGTGCTGGCCGGGCTGGGCATCGGCACCCTGAATAAATTCCTGGAGCCCTGGTTCCAGGCCGTCTATGCCAAGGTCATCCTGCTGGGCTTGGTGATTCTTTTCCTGCAGTGGCGTCCTTCCGGACTGTTCCCCGCGAAAGGCAGGCATGAAGACAATTGATCCGAAGGCCCCGTCCTCGGGCGAGGGGCTCTTCTTCCGCCGGGAATTCCCGGGCCTGCTGCTGGCGTTCATCCTGCTGCTGGTCGTTCCCGTGCTGAACCTCACCGGGGTGATGTCTGACCTCAGCCTGAACCTTTTGGGCCGCTACCTGTGCTTCGCGCTCGTGGCCATCGGGATCGACCTGATCTGGGGCTATACCGGCATCCTGTCCCTGTGCCAGGCCCTGTTCTTTTGCCTGGGCGGCTACTGCATCGGCATGCACATGCTGCTCAAGACCGGGGCCCAGGGGGTTTACGGCAGCGCGCTCCCGGATTTCATGGTCTGGACCGGCGTCACCGAGCTGCCCTGGTTCTGGAAGCCGTTCTCCTCCTTCGGCGCCACGCTGGCCTTCGGCCTGCTCGTGCCCGCGCTCGCGGCCTTCATCTTCGGCTTCTTCGCGTTCCGCAGCCGCATCAAGGGGGTTTACTTCAGCATCATCTCGCAGGCGCTGGCCCTGGCGGCGTGGCTGATCTTCCTGCGCAACGAAACGCGGCTGGGCGGCACCAACGGGCTGACCGACTTCAAGACCCTGCTCGGCTTCCCGCTCGCGGAACCATCCACCAAGCGGGCCCTCTATCTGTTCACCGCGCTGGTGCTGATCCTGATCTACTTCGCCTGCCGCTTCGCGATCCGCTCGAAGTTCGGAAAGATCCTGGTTGCGATCCGCGACAGCGAAACCCGCGTCCGTTTCACCGGCATCTCGGTGGCCCGCTACAAGATCTTCGTCTTCGCGGCGGCCGCCCTGCTGGCGGGCATCGGCGGGATGCTCTACGTGCCGCAGACCGGCATCATCACCCCGGGCCGCATGGACGTGCGCAGCTCGCTGGAAATGGTGGTGTGGGTCGCCGTGGGAGGCCGCGCCACCTTGATGGGCCCGATCCTCGGCGCGATCGGCATCAGCCTTCTCTACAGCTTTCTCACCGGGGCCCTGCCGGGCTCCTGGCTGTACGTGCTCGGCGGCCTGTTCATCTTCGTCGTGCTGTTCATGCCGCGCGGCCTGACGGGAGCGTTCGGGGACGCGAAGGCCTACCTGGATAGGCGGCTCGCCCGGCGCAAAGCCGCGGGGAAGGGGGGCGCGTCGTGAGCGAACGGCTTTTGTACGTCGAAAACCTGTGCGTGTCCTTCGACGGCTTCAAGGCGCTGGACATCTCCTATTTCGGCCTGAACGAGAAGGAATTGCGCGTCGTCATCGGTCCCAACGGGGCGGGCAAGACCACGTTCATGGACGTGCTGTGCGGCAAGACCAAGCCCGACACCGGCAAGGCCCTGCTGCGCGAACGGGATCTGCTGCAAATGGACGAGAAGGGTATCGTGGACGCCGGCGTCGGCCGCAAGTTCCAGACCCCCTCGGTTTTCGGCAGCCTCACCGTCTTCGAAAACCTGCTGCTGGCGCGCAAGGCCGACCGGGGCATCTTTCGTTCGCTGTTCGGCACGCTCGCCGGGGCGGATCGCGACAAGCTGGTCGCGATCTCCGAGATCGTGGGCCTCAAGAACGAGCTGGAGCGCTCCGCGGGCCTGCTTTCGCACGGCCAGAAACAATGGCTGGAAATCGGCATGCTGCTGGTGATGGAGCCGGAGCTCATGCTCATCGACGAGCCCGCCGCCGGCATGACCGACGAAGAGACGCACAAAACCGGCGAACTGCTGAAATCGCTTTCGAAGGAGCGTTCGGTCATCGTCATCGAGCACGACATGGAATTCGTCCGCCAGCTCGACGCGCTGGTCACGGTTCTCTGCGAGGGAAAACTGCTCACCGAAGGAACCATGGAAAAAGTGCAGAACGACCCGGCCGTCATCGAGCAGTATCTCGGGCGCGCGCGCGAAAAGAAAAAAGAGGAAGGCCGCGCGATCAATGGCAAGGGAGGCGCCCTTGGCTGACGTGCTGCAAGTTTCCGCGCTGAACGTCTATTACGGCGAGAGCCGCATCCTGCGCGATGTCGACATCCGCGTCGAGCCCGGCAGGATCACGGCCCTCATGGGGCGCAACGGGGTGGGGAAGACCACCTTGCTGAAGTCCATCATCGGCCTGCTCCCCGCGCGCAGCGGCGCCGTTGCGCTCGGCGACCGGAACCTGACCGGCCTGGCCCCCGAACTGCGCGCCCGCGCGGGCATCGCCTACGTGCCCCAGGGCCGCGAGATCTTCCCCAAGCTCACCGTCGAGGAAAACCTGGCGATGGGGCTCGAGGCGCGTCCCGGCCCGCGCCCCAAAAAAATTCCCAAGGAGGAGGTCTACGATCTTTTCCCCTTCATCGCGAAAATGGAAAAGCGGCTGGGCGGAAACCTGAGCGGCGGCCAGCAACAGCAGCTTGCCATCGCGCGCGCGCTCCTTGGCAAGCCGAAGGTGCTGCTCCTGGACGAGCCCACCGAAGGGATCCAGCCTTCCATCGTGGAAGACATCGGGCGGGTTCTCGAGGGGCTGAAGGCCCAGGGCGACCTCGCCATTCTCCTGGTCGAGCAATTCCTGGAGTTCGCCAAAAGCTTGGCCGACACTTATACCATCCTGGATCGGGGCGCCGTCGTCGAGGCCGGACCTATTTCCGCGCTGGACGATGAGGCCGCCCGTCGTTATCTCGCTTTTTGACAGAAGTGTCAATTCTTGATTGACACTTCACAAAACTGCCAAATATTTACAATAACAGCCAATTTATTCAGAAATTTTCGAATCTTGTCATCTTTTTTGAAGGATTCGGATAGTTTTCAATTGGCATGATGAATGCTTAAAGAGCTAGCGAGTATCTCAGGGATTCTGCCATCCAACATGTTAAAAAGGAGCTGACCGGATGACCTTCTTCAAAACTTCCACCGTAGCAAGTTCCCTTTCGCGATTCGCATTCGCGTTGGGACTGCTTGCCACCGCCCAGTTCGGTTTCGCCCAGGACACGACGGTCGTCGTGACGGAGACCGTCGTCGCCGAGGCTCCCGCCGTCGACTCGGCCCTGATGGGCCGCGTCGCGGATCTCGAAGCGTACATGAACAACGTGGCGCCGGCCGCCCTCACCGGCATCCCCGGCCCGGGACATAACGCCTTCATCATGATCTGCGCGGCCCTGGTGCTGTTCATGACCCTGCCCGGCCTGGCCCTTTTCTACGGCGGCCTGGTGCGTTCCAAGAACGTCCTCTCGGTCCTTGCGCAATGCATGGGCATCTCCGGCCTGGTCGCCATCCTTTGGTGGGCCGTCGGTTATAGCTTCGCCTTCGACGCCGGTTCCCCGTTCCTGGGCGGCCTGACCAAGGCGTTCCTCGGCGGCGTCTCCGCGGCTCCCAACACCACCTATGCCGGCTGGGTTTCCGAGAACGTGTTCGCCATGTTCCAGCTCATGTTCGCCATCATCACCCCGGCCCTGATCGTCGGCGCCATCGCCGAACGCATGAAGTTCAGCGCCGTGCTGCTCTTCGTCTTCTTCTGGATGCTGATCGTCTATTTCCCCCTCGCGCACATGGTCTGGGGCGGCGACGGCTTCATGAACGGCGTGTGGAACGCCGCGGCCACCATCAAGGCCATCGACTTCGCCGGCGGCACCGTCGTGCACATGTCCTCGGGCTGGTCCGCCCTGGTGCTCTGCATCATCCTCGGCAAGCGCGCCGGCTTCGGCACCAAGAACTTCGCCCCGCACAGCCTCGTCCTGACCATGGTCGGCACCGGCATGCTGTGGGTCGGCTGGTACGGCTTCAATGCCGGCTCCGCGGTCGGCGCGGACGGCGTGGCCTCGCAGGCCTTCATGACCACCACCCTCGCCGCCGCCATCGCCGGCTTCGTCTGGGCCGTGATCGACTGGATCCTGCACGGCAAGCCCACCATCCTCGGCTTCTGCTCCGGCATCGTGGCCGGCCTGGTGGTGATCACCCCCGGGGCCGGTTTCGTGACCGCCAACGGCGCGGTCCTCATCGGCGTCCTCGCCGCGGTGATCCCGTACTTCGCCGTGGCCTACCTCAAGAAGTGGCTCAAGTACGACGACGCCCTGGATACCTTCGGCATCCACGGCGTGGGCGGCACCTTGGGCGCCCTCCTGACGGGCTTCCTCGCCACCCCGACCGTGAACGCCAACCTGAACATCAACCTGGCCGACATCGTGGGCAAGACGCTCTGGATCGAACAGATCAAGGCCATCGTCTTCACCATCGTCCTCTCGGTCGTGGCCACGGTCATCATCGCCTACGTCGTCAAGCTCATCGTCGGCCTGCGTCCCACCAAGGACGAGGAAGTCGAAGGCCTCGATACGACGGATCACGGCGAGGCCGGCTACCATTACGAAGAAACCTGAGCGCATCGAAATTCGCGGAAAGGGCGGGCTCATCCCCGCCCTTTTTTTGTTTTAAGGCTTTTTCCCGTGAAAATCCCGTTCGGATCGTTCCCGATTCCCGCCTCCGGAACTATATTTGCGGTCCCTTTTTTTCCGGTTTTGGCGGGATGTGGCTCAGTCTGGTAGAGCACTTGCTTCGGGAGCAAGGGGTCGTGGGTTCGAATCCCGCCATCCCGACCACTCCAGGAAAAAAGAAAGAACGGAACCCGGCCTACCCGCCTGGGTTCCTTTTTTTTCGGGGTTTTGGCGGAATGGGCGCCCGGGTCTCACGTCCAGCGCCGCGGGCGCTTCTTCCATGTTCGGCGACGATGCAGGGCGAATATTATTCGCCCTACGTCCGGTGCGGTTCAACGCGTCGCCGGTCCGGGCCTCCGCCGCGCCGCCACGGATCGGCCGTCGAGATACACTTCCAGCCGCTCGCCCCCTTTTCCGGCATAAGACAGCGCGATCGTTCGCTTTTTCCCGCGGACCTCGGAACGCGGCGCGCGCAAGGCGGTCGCCGCCGAATCCGTCGCCGCCCACAAAACGCCATTGCGCACGTGAGTCATGAAATCGGAGTTCGAGAAAGCCCCCATGTCATGGCCCACCAGCGTCATCCAGGAGCGCGCGCCCTCGAAGGTCCGGCACCAGGTCATGGGATGGTCTCCCATGTAGCTGTCCGCCAGGAAGCCGGTTTCGTCCACCGTGGCGATCACATGGATCCCCGGAACATTCCGGGGATTGGCCTGCACGGCATACCATTCGTCCTGCAAGGTGATCCGCGCGGGGAGGCCGAGCGTGGAAGCGTGGGTTCGGTCCTCCAGCACCAGCGGGGCGCTGCGGTAGGGAGCGTGCGAGCGGAAGCGCGCGCCGAAAAGGTCGGCATACCAGGGCCAAACCGTCTCCTCGTAGGCGCCGTTCAAGGGCACGGCGCTGTGAAGGCCCACGAAGGCGCCTCCCGCGCGCAGGTAGTTCTCGAAGGCGGCCTCCTGGGCGCGGGTCAGCAAGGGGGCGTTGCGGTAGTTGGTATTGAGAAAGACCACGACGTCGAAGCGCGCGAGGTTCTGGGCGGTGAAGGCCAGGGAATCGACGGTGCTCTCCACGGTAAAGCCATGTTGGGCCCAGTCGGATTTCAGGGCCGTCACCACGCCCGGGGTGGCGGTATGGATATAGCCGTTCTGCTTGTGGAAGATCAGCACGCGGGGGCCTTGCCCGGCGGCGAGGTTGTAACAGAAGCCAAAGAACCCTGCCAGGCAGAACCAGGCCGCCCGACAGGCGCGCACGCGTAAGTGAATCATCCAACCTCCGGGTTTCAGACAAGATACGGCCATTCCCGCGCTCGTGCATGCTACTTCTTCGTGGCCGGCCGGGCCTTCACCACCTTCGGTTTTCTTACCGGCGGACGCCGGATTTCCTGGGCCCGGGTGGGACGCCGCGCCTTGATCAGCGCGGGCAGCCGGACGGCCTTGCCCGCCGCCGCGGACTTGTATAGCGCCTCGACGACCCGCACGTCGGCCAGGCCTTCCAGGCCCGAGGGCTCGGGCTGCCGCCCCTTGCGGATGCAATCCGAGAAGTACGAGATCTCGGCCCCGATCTGGTCGGTCTTGGCGAATCTCATCGTCTTTTTCTTGCCGTCCGACTCCACGGTGAGCACGTGACCCTGGGCGTATTCGTAGGCGTGCTCGAGCTTCACCAGGCCTTTCGTGCCCGCCACCAGGTAGTCTCCGGTGTCCTGGGCCCCGAAGCTCACCGTGAACGTCGCCAGGCGGTCCCCGGGAAAGCGCAGGACGGCTCCGGTCATTTCGTCCACTTCCCGAAAGCGCCTGTCGGAGGAGGCCGCGCTCAGGGCCGTGACCTCCACGGGCTCGGCCCCGAACAGAAAGCGCGCGGCGTTGATGCAATACACGCCGATGTCGTAAAGCGACCCGCCTCCCCGTTCGGCGTCGGTGCGGATGTTGTCGCTGTTCACCTGCATGGTGAAGGCCGAACTGAAGAGGCGCGGCTCGCCGACGGCGCCCCGGCGAAGGGCCTCGATCGCCCGCAGGTTCGCGGCGTTGAAATGCAGCCGGTACGCGGTCATCAAGCGCGCGCGTCCCTTTTCCGCCGCCGCGATCATCGCCCGGCATTCGGCCGCGGTCACCGCCAGGGGTTTTTCGCACAGCACGTGCACGCCCTTCCGCAGCGCGCGCACGGCGTACTCGCGGTGCAGGTCGTTGGGAAGCGCGATGTACACCGCGTCGACTTCGTCCAGGCAGGCGTCGTATTCGTCATACCCGAAGGTTTTTTCGGCGCCATAGCGGCGCGAGAGCGCGCGCCGCTTCACGGGATCATCGGATACCAGCGCCGTCAGGCGGGCGTTTCGGGCGTGCCTGAATCCCGGCAGCACGGCGACCTGGGCGAAGTGACCGAGCCCCACCACGGCGTAGCGGACGGGTTTGGAAGAGGGATTGGAGCGTTTGGGCATGAGGCCTCCCTTTTAGGAAGCAGCGTACAAAGGACGCGTACCCAGTACCACGCGGGAAGAAAACCACGGGCAATGGTGGTTGGGCCGTTGAATTTTTGCGGGTAGGGGCAAATAATTATTTGCCCCTACGATTCCATGGAATCACACCAAAAAATTCAACGGCCCGCTGCCCCGGCCCAAATCCGGGGCGGTCGCGAGGCCGCGGGTCACGAAGGCCTTGGCCTCCCGGCAGGCCGCGCGCAGGCTTTTGCCCCGCGCGAGATTGGCCGCGATGGAGGAAGCCAGCGTGCACCCCGTGCCGTGCGCGTTCCTCGCCGGCAGGCGCTTGCCCGGGAACACGGTGAGGCGCCCGCCATCCCACAGCCAATCGGGACTGTCGGGACCCGCCGCGTGCCCGCCCTTGAGCAGGATGGCATAGGGAAGGGTTCCCAGCGCGCGCAGGCGTTCTTCCGGCGATGCGCCGGCGCTTTTCAGGGATTCGCCGAACAAGGTTTCGAACTCGGGGAGGTTGGGGGTGACGACGCGGCACCGGGGCAGCAGCCGGCGCTTGAACAGCGCGAGAGCGCGCGCGGCGAGCAGGGGAGAGCCCGATGTCGAGCCCAGGACCGGGTCAAGGACGACGGGGATATCCCGGGCTTCGGGGCCGTTCAGGAGTTTGATCACGCGTTCGACCATCGGCAGGGCGCCGAGGGCGCCGATCTTGATGACGTCGGGGGGGATGTCGGCGAACAGGGCCTTCCACTGCCGCGCGAGGAAGGCGGGGTCGAGCGGGCGCACGGCCTGGACGCCCAGGGAGTTCTGCACGGTCAGCAAGGTGGTCAGGTTGAGGCCGTAAACCCCGTGGCGCAAATAGGCCTTGAGGTCGGCTTCCTGGCCCGCTCCGCCGCTGGGATCGGATCCAGAAATGGAGAGGACGACGGGCGGCCGGGCGGCCCGGGAGTGCTTGCGCGCGGTCATGCGTAAACGATACGAAACGGCGCTCCCCGGCGGCGAACGGTTTTTTTAAGCCAGGTGAAGACGCCGGGCCAGGACCCGCCTATATTAAAGACGTGAGGAACAACACGGTTGGAGGGAATATGAAGGCATTCAGCGTCCTGCTTGTACTCGGGGTTCTCCCCGCCGCCGCGCATCTGTCCTATCCCCAGCCCCACTCCTACTACGAAGCGCGCGTCGACCTTTCCGAACCCGAACAGCCGCGCATCCGGCGGCATCTCGCCGCCGTCGAAGCGGAATTGCGCGCGCGTCCCACCGAGGGCCTGACCGCGTCGCAGCGCCGCAACCGCCTCGCCCGCCTGGACGACCTTCATGAATATTGGACGCGGGGGGAGTTTCCGCAAAACCGGGATTTCCCCGACCGTCTCATCCCGTACTTCATCGACGCCGAAGGCGTTCCCTGCGCGATGGGATACCTTGTGATTCAAGCGGGTCACGGGAAGTTCGCCGAAGAGGTGCGCGCGAAAATGAACAACGCCTACATCGGGGAAATCGCGGCCGCCGACCCGCGCCTCGCGCAGTGGGCCGAGGCCCAGGGGATGACGCTGGAGGAGGCCGCCATGGTGCAGCCCCAGCGCCTTTTGCGTCACGAAGTCGGGGCGGCCCCTTCAGGTGGCCTTTACCACCGCCTTCTGGAACTCCCGGGATTATTCCAGCTCCGGAAATTGGGAATACACCGGGTGCGTTTGGAGCGCGAACGACTCGGATGCATGGGTGGGCAGCACGCGGGGGTTGTCACGCCTCCGGCGGGGCGGAAGCGCCGACACGCTGGCGCGCACCGTTTTCGCGACGCCGCCGGGTGCGTCGGACACTATCCACGGCGTGGCGGTGACGCCCGGCGCCGTATGGGCCGCCACGGACCGTGGAGTTTACCGGCGGAATACTTCGCCGCTCGATACCGTGCCTGTGGTTTGGGACTCCCTGGCGTTGTGGGGCAAGCGCATCACGGGAATCAAGGCTTCAGGCGCGCGCGTCTGGCTGGGCGTCGAAGGGAGGTCCACGTCGTTCGGGGTCTCCTCCTCCTTTTCCACGCGGGGCCTGCGCCGGTACAACGGAAGCGGGTGGAGCGCCTTCGTGGGCGCGATGTCGTCGATTCAGGCCCCCGGCGACACGATCTACGCGCTGGCGGAGCGGGACACCGGATCGATCTGGGTGGCCACGCCGGCCTTCGGATTCGCGCGCTTCAACGGGACGGTCACGGTCAAGGTCGCGAACCTGCCCGCCGGAGTGACGGTATACGACCTGGAGGGCAATGCCTCGGGATTCTATGCCGGAACCTCCAACGGGCTTTACCAGTTCCGGAACGATTCCCTCGTGCATTTGGGAAGTCCGGCCGTGTCGATCCTCGGCGCGACCGCCGGGAAGCGTCTCCAGGCAGTTCCCAGGCTCCAGGTATTATCCGCGGAAGAAGCGCGGCGCCTGGGCAAGGCGCGTTCGGTCCTGGGCCGCCAAACCGGCCCCCAGGCGGGCGCGGGCGTTTATCTCGTGTCGCCTGCGAAGTCCCCGGAGTAACCGCGGCGCCCCGCCCGGTCCGGGCGATGGACCGGGTCTGGGAGAACTCGCCCGGACCGCCCCCAAATCCTCCTAACGGGTTCGCCCCGTTCTACCTAAATTCAGGGAAACTTTTTTTGAAAAAATT
>JAJNBB010000068.1 GCA_021155885.1 Fibrobacteria bacterium
AAAGAAACCCGTCTAGTCTTTGCTGTCCGCTGTCCGCTGTACGCTCTTTACCTCGTACACGTTCGCCCGCACGTCCAACGCCCCGTTGTCGAGGAACATGCCGCGCGTTGGCTTGAACCAGATGTCCTTTTCATAGGACGGATCGGGGAACAGGATCACCGCGCGGCTGCCGGGACACTTGGTCTTGAGGAAGTAGCCGAAATCCTCGTAGAGCTTGTGGACTTCCTTCTCATCGCCGCCCACGCGCACGCCGTACGGCGGGTTGGTCACGATCACCGAGCCCTCGAAGTTCCCGTCCAGCTTGCGGAAGTCGCCGAGGCCGACCGAGATCGCGCCGTGGAAGGGCGTGGCCTTGATGTTGGCGCGCGCGGCGAGCACCGAGGAGGAGTCGATGTCGGCGCCGCCGATCAGGCCGGGCTTGAGCGGGATGATTTTCGCGTCGAGATCAAGCTTGACCTTGTCCCAGGTTTCCGGATTAAAATCCGGGAGCGCCTCGAAGCCCTGTACGTTCCGGAAGAAACCGCCGGGGGTGTGCGTGGCCACCATGGCGGCCTCGAGCAGGATGGTGCCGCTGCCGCAGAAAAAGTCCCGCAGGGGTTCGCTGCCGTCCCAGCGCGCGAGGCGCAGCATGGCCGCCGCGAGGTTTTCCTTGAGCGGGGCCTCCACGGCGTGCGGGCGGTAGCCGCGCTTGTGCATGATGCCGTCGGAGTAATAGAGGCTGATCGTGGCCTGGTCGCGGTGCAGGAACAGGTTGATCCGGATGTCGGGATTGTCCTTGTCGACGTCGGGGCGCTCGCCCCGCGCCTCGCGAAGCGAGTCCACGATGGCGTCCTTCAGCTTGAGGGCGGCGTAGTGGCTGTGCGTGAGCGCGGAGTCGGCCACCGACGCGCTGATCTTGAAGGTTTGCCCCGGACGGATCAACGCGTCCCAATTGAAATCCGCGGCGGTCTCGTACAGGGTGTTCTCATCGGGGCATTCGAAGGATCCCAGGGGGCGCAGCACGCGCGAGGCCAGCAGCGACCCGTACACCACGCGATAGACCTCCTCGCGGGTGAGCTCGGCCTCGACGCCGAGGTGCACGGCCTTGCCGTGGGAGGCCTCGGGAACGCCGAGCTCCTTCAGCTCGGCCAAGAGCATGTTTTCGAGATTGCGCGCGCAGCTGATGAAAAAGGGATGGCGCTTTTCTTCGGGGGTCATTGGAAAACTTCGGGGTTTAAGGAGGCGAGCTGATAGCGAACAGCGGACAGCTTACGGCAAACACGAAAAGAGGCGGTCCAGGGTTTGGGCCGGATCGAGGTCGCTGTCCGCTGTAAGCTGTTAGCTAGTACATCCCCCGCTGGATGATGACCAGCTCGGCCTGGGGCTGCGCCTCGCGGGGTTCGCGGGGCTCGCGGGGCTCGCGGTTCCTGCCGCCGTTGTTCCCGCGCTGGCCATTGTTGTTGTTCCGCTCCCCGCGTTCGCCGCGGGCCTCGCGCTGCGGACGCGGCTCGCCGCCTTCGCCGCTCGCGCCTGCCTGCGCGCCCTGCTTCTTCTCGCCTTCCTCGCGGGGACGGGCCTCGCGCACGCTGATGGCGCGGCCCATGAGGTCGGCCCCGGCCAGGGCCTCGAGGGCCTTCTTGCCCTCTTCGTCGTTGGCCATTTCCACGAACCCGAACCCGCGCGAACGGCTGGTGAGGCGGTCCTTGATGATGCGCGCGGAGGTGACCTCGCCGTAGGCGGCGAACGCCGCCTGCAGGGCCTCATCGGTCGCGGTATACGAGATGTTGCTCACATAAATGTTCATCGAAAATCCTGGGAGAATGCGGGCGAATGTGCTTCGAGGGCAAGCCGGAACGGCCCAAGGGCCACAACCCGGGGCGGGTACCTAAAAATATAACCCGTCGTGGCGAAATTGAATAATTACAGGCCAATTTCCGTGCAAAATGGCCAAAACGCCCCTCTAAAGGGTATTTTTGCGGTCCTTGCCGGGTCTCGCAGATCGGATCCGGCCGCCTCCACCTTTTTCCCCAAGAGCCCATGGCCAAACTCTATCTCGGACTCGACTGCTCGACGCAGAGCTTCACCGCCTTGTTGTTGGAACAAGCGCGCGACAACGACCCCGCCTCGACCCGCATCCTGCTGGAACGGAGCCTGAACTTCGACCAGCACTTTCCCGAATTCGGCACGACAAACGGCACCCTGCCGGGGGAAAACGGCGTGGTCCATTCCCCGCCCCAGCTCTGGGTCCGCGCGCTCGAGGAGACCCTCGCGCTCCTGAAGACGCAGTCCGTGCCGCTGGGCCAGATTGCCGCCATCGGCTTCTCCGGCCAGCAGCACGCCTCCGTGTACCTCAACGGCTCGGCGGAGAAGACGCTGGCTTCGCTGCGCGCCGACCAGGGCCTCGCGCCGCAGCTCGAGAACCTGTACTCCCGCAAGACCTCCCCCATCTGGATGGACTCCAGCACCTCCGCCGAATGCGCCGAGATCACCACGGCCTTGGGCGGCCCCGACGCCGTGTGCGCCCTCACGGGTTCGCGCGCCTTCGAGCGCTTCACCGGCCCGCAGATCCGCAAGTTCTACAAATCCGAGCCCGCGGCCTACGAGGCCACCGCGCACATCTGCCTCGTCTCCAGCTTCATTCCCTCCGTCCTCGCCGGCAAAATCGTCCCCGTCGACCCGGGCGACGGCGCGGGCATGAACCTCATGGACATCGCCAAGCGGGCCTGGGCTCCCGCCGCCCTCGAGGCCACCGCCCCGAACCTCGCCTCGAAGCTTCTGCCCATTCTCGAATCCGACAAGGTCGCCGCGAAGATCTCGTCCTACTTCGTCGAACGCTTCGGCTTCTCCCCCGACTGCCAGATCCTTCCGGGAACCGGCGACAACCCCGCCAGCCTCGTGGGCCTAGGCCTCGTCTCGGGCGGCGCGCTCGGCATCTCGCTCGGCACCAGCGACACCGTGTTCGCCTACATGGACAAGGTTTCGACCGACCCCACCGGCGCCTCGCACGTGTTCGGCAGCCCCACCGGCGGCTACATGGCCATCTCGGTGTACAAGAACGGCAGCCTCGCGCGCGAAGCCGTCCGCCAGAAGCACGGCCTTTCGTGGGACCAGTTCTCCGGCATCCTGCGCCGCACGCCCCCGGGCAACAACGGCCGCATCATGCTCCCCTACTTCGGCACCGAGATCGTGCCCCACGTCCAGGTTCCCGGCCCGCAGCGCTACGGCTTCGAGGACTGGGACGCCGAGGTCGAGGTGCGCGCCGTCGTCGAGGCGCAGATGACCAGCATGGCCGTGCACGCCGAATGGATGGGCGAAAAGCCCGTGCGCATCCAGGCCACCGGCGGCGCGTCGGACAACCGCGAGATCCTGCAGATCATGGCCGACGTCTTCGGCGTCCCCGTGCTGCGCCAGGAAACCTCCAACTCCGCCGGCCTCGGCGCCGCCATCCGCGCGCAGCACGCCGCCCTGCGCGAAGCCGGAGTCGCCGCCTCGTTCGAGCAGCTTACCATCCCCTTCGTGCGGGCCACCTACACCTTGCAGCCCGACCTCAACAACGCGGCGACGTATGCGGCGTTCGCGCGCGCCTACAAGCAGTACGAAGAAGCCTACCTCAAGACCTTGGCCCCATAAAAGGCGGGGCGCCTGGGTTTCGCGCGGGGCGATCGCGGGCGCTTCCGGGGGTGGAAAAATGGATCAGGTGCGGGCGCGATTTAATCGCGCCCGTGCGACGAGCGCGGTCCGTATTTTATTTCCCATCGCATCGGGTTTTCCCGGATATATTTCCGGATGCGGTTTAATGCCGCGTCGTCGCGGATGATTCGTTCGAAATAATTCCGGTGCCATCGGGGCGTCCCGGGCGAATGCCGCATGGCATTAATTTCCCGCGTGGAAATGATTTGATGGAATGAATGATTTGCCCCAATGTGTGGTGATAAAATATCGGGGTCGGAGGGGCGCGATTCAATCGCGCCCGCCGATCCGGATCCAGTATCACCACGATAAAATGGATATGATTCGGCATGACGATGAATTCGTCCAGCCGAATCCAGGGATAATGGTCCGGCAGGCCGTTCCACACCCGATCAACAATCCATCCCATTTCGTTCAGACGCATGATTCCATCCACGATTTCGCCGAACAGATGTTTGCCGCGTTTGGTGTTGATAGTCACGAAATACGCCCCGGGCGCGGCATAATCGTGATGGCGCAGTCGAATGGATTGGCGGTTGGGGAGATCGGAAGACATTCCCGGAAAATAGGGAATGTTTAAAAGCCGGGACGTGACGGGCGTCACGCCCCGCGACCTGTTTTTACAGCGCCACCTCGAGCACGGAAATCTCGGGCCGGCAGTTCAACCTGAGCCGCCGCTGGGAGCTGCCCACCCCGGGCGTGATGTGGAGGGGGCGCCCGGTGTAGGTGAACAATCCCCGGACCTCCTTGGTGTTTTGCACGCGCACCCACGGCGATCCGATAACCGGCAAAGTGACCTGGCCGCCATGGGTATGCCCCGCGAGCATGAGATCCCACTTGTTGTCCTTCACCGAGACCTTGGCATCGGGATTGTGCAGCAGCATGATGTGCAGGTCCGCGGGTGTCTTGTCGTATTCGTCCACGAACATCTCGGGGTGCGTGAAGCCCCCGGTGAGATCCCCCAAACCGCCGATGCAAATCTTCATGGACTTGATTTCGGGGCAGGCGTATTCGTTCTGAAGGTAGTGGACCCCGGCTGAGGTCATGAACTCGGCGATCGAATCCGTGTTGTAGTACCCGCCCCCGGGGCCCGACCATTCCCCGCCGTCGTGGTTTCCCGGCACGGCGTAGGTCGGGTAGGCCCGGGAAAAAACCTCCAGGGCCTTCTTGTAGTCCTCGCGCATGATGAGGCGCCAGGCCACGTAGTCGCCGGTCATCAGGACAAGGTCGGGCTTTTGGGCGGCGACGACCTTGAACGCGTCGGTCAGGTATTTGTGCGAGACGAATTCGCCCCAGTGCAGATCCGAGATGTGGACGATGCGCAGGTTCTTTTGCAGGGGGCGATGATCCGCGTTCGAGATCGTGATGGGAACCGTCCGGACCTTGAGCCAGACGGGTTCCACGAGGTAGGCGTAGAAGATCAGGTAGACGCCCAGCGAGATGCCGAGGATCATACGCGGGCCGCGAAGGGCGGGGAATGGGGCTGCATGCCCTGACAAACTACAAAGCCGCGCGCGCCCCCAGTTTGCCGCCGACCCAGGCGCAGGGAAGCGCGCTCAAGGCCAGTAAAACCGGGTACCAGAGCGGTCCCAGGTCCCCGATGGCGATCGCGCCCGCCACGCCGATGCTACGCGCGACCGAGGCTCGAGGAGCCATGGGGTGTCCTTTCGTTTATTCGCCGGCCGCGACGAGTTCCTGGAAAATCTTGTCCAGCCGGGCGTAGCCCATTTCCATGCCGTCGACCATGCCCGTGTTCAGGGCCCCGTCGCGGGCTTCCTTCGAGGAATACAGCACCGTCATTTCCAGAAGGGTCTTGTCGCCCGTCTCTCGGAATACCAGCGTTACCGTGGTCTCCCCCTGGGTCCAGTCCTCGTCGAAAAGCTGCCGGGAGACCAGGCGCTCCCGCGGGACGATTTCGACATAGGTGTCGGTCCACCCCATCCGGAATTTGTCGTCCTGCTTGCTCATCTCGAAGCGGGCCTTGCCGCCCACGCGCAGGTCCACCGTGCAAACGTCCAGCGACCAGCCGTCGGGCCCGAACAGCCAGCGCTTCAGCAGCTCGGGCTTCGTGTGCAGATCCCACACCAGGCGGGGAGGGGCGTCGAAGGCGCGCGCGACGAGGACCTCGCGGTCGCTGGGCGTGGTGACGGTGGTCGGGTTCCGGTTCATGGGGAATCTCCTGCGTTGGGCTTGTTTTTGTTGGACGCGGCGCGCCGACGCTTTTTCTCCAGCGTCTTCAGTTCATCCAGCACCGCATCCATGTTCTGAAAGCGGTTCTCCCAGAACCGGCGGTATTTCTCGAGCCAGTCGGTGGCTTCAGCCAGGGGCTTGGCCTCGAGCCGGCGGGGCCGGCGCTGCGCGTCGCGGCCGCGCGTGACGAGCCCGGCGTTCTCCAGGACCTTGAGATGCTTCGAGATGGCGGGCTGGCTGAGCGCGAAGGGTTCGGCGAGGTCGCTGACCGCGGTCTCTCCCTCGGCGAGCCGGGCCAGGATGGCGCGGCGGGTCGGGTCGGCCAAGGCGGCGAAAATCGCGTCCAAGGGATCGGCGGGCTGACCCCATGCATGTCCATAACCTAAAGGTTGCATAACTTGTAGGTAATATAAGGTCGTTTAGCTCGCTTGTCAAGGGGATTTGTCCTTGAAATTCGACGAATTCGGGGGTTGGAAGGGTGCCGGTCGATTCTGCCGCCGCGATGCCGGGGAAGCGCCCCGGATTCCCCCCGGCAAGCCTGCCCCTGCGCAGGCGGGCGACCCAGGCGCCCCTTTCCTGTTTCAGCCATCGTAATCCCGCCTTCACGCCGTTGCAACAGGCCCACAACATGCGCCGGGTACACTGTCCCCCATCCGCAACCCGCGAGAAAGAGGCGCCCATGTCCGAACTCTTACAGGAAAAAATTTCCAGTCCCTCCGTTCTTCCTTCCGACGTTCCCGGGGATGCCTTCGGGCAGTACCCTCCCCACCCGCGCGGGCTGCCGCCGATGGTGCTGGAGCGCGGAGACTATCGCCTGCGCTTCGCCTCGACCCGCGAGGAGCTGGACGCGCTGCTGAAGCTGCGCTTCGACGTGTATAACCTGGAGCTGGGAGAAGGCCTGGAGTCGTCGGCGCGAACGGGCCGCGACATCGACGTCTTCGACGTCCAGTGCCATCATCTTTCGGTGGAGCACAAGGAAAGCGGCGAGTGCGTGGGCACCTACCGCCTGCAGACCGCGGCGATGGCGGCGGCGGGCGGCGGGTTCTACACCGACCAGGAGTTCCGGGTCACGGAGATTCCCGAAGCGGTCCTCGCCGAGGCGGTGGAAGTGGGGCGCGCGTGCATCGGGCGCGCGCACCGCAACGGCCAGGTGCTGCAACTGCTGTGGAAGGGCCTGGCGAATTACCTGATGTGGAACGAGAAGCGGTATCTCTTCGGCGCCTGTTCGCTTTCGAGCCAGGATCCCGCCGAGGGCGCGGCCTTGTACCGGGAGCTCGCCTCCACGGGCTGCCTGCACCCGACGCTGCGCATCGAGCCGCGCTCGGGCTGGGAGTGCGGCCCAGGCGGCGCGCTTCCCCCGTCGCAGGCCGTGCCCGAAACGCCGCGCCTGCTGAAGGGGTATCTCAACCTCGGCGGGCATGTGTGCGGCGAACCCGCGCTGGACCGTGCGTTCAAGACGATCGACTACCTCGTATTGCTCGACGTCGAGGCCATGCCGCCGGGGCTGTTCCGGAGATTTTTGTCGTGATGCATGATGGGACATCATGCATCACGAACCGTAGGGGCAAATGATCATTTGCCCCTACCAAAAATCGCCTTGATCGGATCCCATATCCGCGGCATGGCGCGCGCCGCCGGGTTCGTGCTGTGGACGCTGGCCGTGGGCGGGGCGTGGCTGTGCGTCCGGCCCTTCCTCTCGGCCGGCGGGCGCTTGCGCGGGGGCGCGCGGACCCTGTCGTTCTGGTCCCGCGGGCTGTGCCGCCTGCTGGGCCTGCGCATAGCGGCGCAAGGGCCCCTGGCCGCCGCGCGCCCCCGCCTGATCGCGTCGAACCACATCGGTTATCTCGACGTGATCGTGCTTTCGTCGATCGCGCCCGCGCTGTTCGTGTCGAAGGACGACCTGGCCGGATGGCCGGTGCTGGGCCCGCTGGGAAAATCGGTGGGGACGCTTTTCCTCGACCGCGCCCGCCCGCGCGCGGTGGCGGAGGTGGCCGCGGGGATGCAGCGGGCGTTCGCGGCGGGCGAGTCCGTCATCGTGTTTCCCGAGGGCACGACCACGCGCGGCGAGACGGTGGAGGCCTTTCACACCGCGCTTTTCGAGCCGGCGCTGCGCGCCTCCGTGGCGGTGCAGGGAACGCTTTTGGCCTACGCGCCGCGGTCGTCGCGGGATCCGGCGGACATGGCGGCGTGGACGGGGGACGCCGCCTTCGTGCCCCACTTGTACCGGCTGTTTCGCGGCCGCGGGCTCGACGTGCGCGCGGTGTTCCAGCCGCAGGGCGCCGCGAGCACGGATCGCCGCGCGGCCGCGAACCAGGTGCGCGACTGGATGACCGAAACCTTGGGAACGCTCGGCAAGGGGAAGGGCGTCGACGACCCCGCGCCGTCCGGAAGGCGCTTCAAACGAACAGCGGCGCGATTTTCTCTTCCCAGAGCTGGTGACCGTATTTTCCGTTGAGGCACAGGTCGGTGATGGCTTCCAGCGGCCCGATGGGCTCGAGGATGTCCACCGGGATGTACTCGTACAGCGCGCCGTTGTGGGAATACAAGGTTCCCGGGAACGTGGTGAAGAAGGCTTCCAGGCGGGGATGCTCGCGGAACAGGCCTTCCAGGGTAACGGGCGTTCCGCGGGCGGCCATCTCCGCCCGCACGACCTCGCTGCAGATGTCATCGATGTAGACCGGGAAGTTCGTCCGCTCCTTGGAGTAAACGAAATCGGGAACGTAGTCGTGCGGGTGAAAATCCTGCGGCTGCCTCCCGATGGTCATGTCGACCACGCTGAACGGCGGGGCGCTGACCCAGGCGTGCCCGGCCTGCGCGGAACTTTTGTGGATCGGCCAGTAATAGCCGTTCGTCAGGCTGCTTTCCTGCGGGTAGACGGTGGTGACGGCCCCGTTCACGATGAAGTTCCACACGCCCAGCCGGTCGAGGATCCGCGCCATCACCATCGACGTGTCGATGCAGGCCCCGAGGCGCCCGTCCAGGACCAGTTCCCGGTACAGAATCCCGCTGACGATATGAATCGTGTTTTCGGCGAACGGCAAATATTCGGGCGCGTAGGGCTGTTCGATGACGTAGCGGGCATAGGCGCAGAGAGCTTCGGGGTCTTCGGCCTTGAGCTCCCGGAAGGCCGGGTGGTCGTAAAATCCCGGCTTCTCCACGGGGATCCCGCGGCGCAGGAATTCGGCACGGATCGATTCGAAAGTGCCGGTGTACAGCTTCATCGATACAAGTTAGGAGAAAACGCGCGCGGAGGCGGTAACGTTGGGTTACCGGGGAATCACGGGAAGTAGCGCCGGACCGTGTCGGACACGGTGCCGGTCTCGTGGGCGCGGGCGCGCACGTCCTCCGGGGCGAGAGGCATGGCCACGGCGCGCCCGGCCTCGCGAAGCAGGGGAAGGTCGTTGGCCGAATCGCCGATGGCGACGGCTTCCGCCACGTCGAGGCCGAGATGGGCGCCGAGCCGGCGCGCGCCCGTCAGCTTGGACACGTCCCGGGGCGTGATCTCCAGCATGTAATCGGCATAGAACGTGTTCTTGATCAGGGCGGTCTCCAGGGGAAGCCCGGCCAGGGACGCCTGCGCGCGCGCCAGCTCGGCCTGCGACCCGAGCAAGATCAGTTCGACCACCGCGCGGCCCGCCAGTTCCTCGTAATCGTTCAGCAACACGCAATACCCGTCGTTCTTCGCGGTGAAGTCGCCGTTGCGCAGGCTGAGCCGGCGGTGGTAGACGTCGGGCCCGCCCTCGGCTTCGTAGGCCAGCGCCAGCGGGTCCCAGCCCAGCGCGTTCAGCGCCCCCACCGCGGCGCGGATCGCGGCCGGGTCGAAGGTTTCATGGTGCAGGATTTTCAAGGCCTTCAGGTCCTTGATCACCATGCCGTTGTTGATGATTACGAAGTCCACCAGCCCGCGCAAATCCAGGCGGTCGAGCACGCGCCGCAACGTCGTCCACCGGCGGCCGGTGGCCAGCACCACCGGGATCCCGCGGGCCCGGCAATGTTCCAGCGCGGCGCGGTTTTCGGGGCTTAATTCGTTGGCTTCGTCGAGCAAAGTGCCGTCGACATCCGTAATGAACCAGCGGTAGGGCATACAGGAAAAGTACTTAGTTGTTGGTTGTTAGTTGTTAGTGAAGCGCAAATCGAAACACGAACCCGTTCCGTGTTTTCCAACAACCAACAACCAACAACTACTTTTCTGCCATGACGAAGATAATCTTGCCTGACGACGACGACGAGCTCGCGGCCGAGTGCGACTTCGAGGCGTTCCGCGCGTCGGGCAAGGGCGGCCAGCACATTAACACCACCGACAGCGCGGTGCGTTTGCACCATCGTCCCACGGGCATCACGGTGACCAGCCAGGAGTCGCGCAGCCAATGGCAGAACCGCCAGATCTGCCTGCGGAAAATCCGCGAGAAAGTGGCGGAGCGGAACGTGGTGGCGAAGCCGCGCAAGGCGACGAAAAAAACCTGGGGCTCGAAGCAGAACACGCTCGCGGAAAAGGCGAAACATTCCGCGAAGAAAAAAACGCGTTCGTCGAGGGATTGGGAGTAGGAAGCTTACAGCGTACAGCTAGCAGCAGACGGCAAGGCTTTTTCCTGTCCGGCTGTTTGCTGTACGCTGTAAGCTCAAATTCTGCCCAACACCCTGTACGCCCACATTCCCACGTACTCGCGCAGGGCGATGGTGGTTTGCGCGAGCGCGTCCGCTGAGGGCAATAAATGGAACCAAAGGAAGGGCATGTTTTCGGTGCCGTTGAAATCGGTGGGGGCCGGATGGACCATGAACCCGTTCTTGCGAAACAGGGCCGAGGCGCGCGGCATGTGCGAGGCGCTGGTGACCAGCAGGATTTCCTTATTCATGCCCGTGGAATCGAAGAGCCGCGCGGACAGCGTGGCGTCTTCCTGGGTCGTGCGGCTGTCGCCGACGCGCAGAATCGAGCTGTCGGGAACGTCGAACATTTCCGTCAGGAAGGCCGCGTACAGATCGGCTTCGGATCCGTCCATGGTCGTCAGAAAAGGGATATAGCCTCCGGTGACCACGAGGCGGGGGGCGCGCTTTTGACGCCAGAGGCGCGCGGCATGGATAACCCGGTCCCCGGCCGGCGCGGTTTCGGCAAGCACGCGAGGCGGCGTCGCCGCGACCATGCTCCCCCCGAGCAGGACGATGGCCGCGGCCTTGGGGTAGACCAGCACGGCGCGATTTTGCAGTTCCAGGGGGAGGAGCAGCTTATTGGAAACCAGGGGAGACGCGGCCGCGTATAAAGTCGCCCCGGCCAGAAACGCGACCCCGGCGGGCATCCAGGCCTTTCGACGCAGGGCCAGCCAAGTCGCGAACAGACAAAGCAAAATCGCCAGGCCCAAAGGGAACAGCAGCGCGGGGAGAAGTTTGGAAAGGACGAGGAGCATG
>JAJNBB010000094.1 GCA_021155885.1 Fibrobacteria bacterium
GAGTACCAATACTCGCGGCATCCCCGCCTGCCGCACCTGCTCGTATGGGTGTTCCGGTGGCGGTACGACTATTATAAGAAGAGCCCGGAGGAATTGGCTCCCGGACCGGAAGTCCCGCGCCTCTCGTTCTAAATGTCCAGCGCGGCCCGGAATTCGGGACGTTCGGCTTCCCGCAGCAATAGATCCCGCACCCCGGCGGGCGTAACCCCCGGGACCAGCGACGAAAGGTTGACCACGAAGTCCGCGTGCGCGCGGCGGTCGCGGTAGTCGGGCTCGCGGCTGGGATGGCGCAGGTAGCGGTCCAGCGCCTCGAGCCGCGCGTCGACCAAAATCGAGGCCAGGTACAGGGCGCACTCGCGCGGCATATACAGCGACGAGCCTGCCACTTTCCGTTCTTCCCACCTTCCGTGGCGTTCCTCGACGTAGGCAAGGTCCGAGATCCCGCGTTGCTCGAGATGGAGTCCGTAAGCGCCCGCGAGGGCGGCGCGCAGCAGCCCGTTGCCCGCCGCGAAGTAATCGGCGATGGCCCAGTCGCGGTGCTTGCGAAAGCGCAGGGCCACGCACACGCACCCCGGCGTCAGGAAGACCGCGCCGCCGCCGCCCTTGCGCTGGTACACGGGCACGCCGTCGGCCGCCGCGGCCTCGAGATCCAGTTCGGTTTCCGGAGTTTGGGAATTCCCCAGCACCAGCAGGGGAGACGCGAAGGGGGGCTCGGCGGGGATCCACACCCGCGCCGGGTCCGCGCCCGCCTCGGCCACGTCCTCACCGGTGGGGTAGGGACGGGGGGAGGAGGGGGAGTAGCGGTGGGGGGACATGGGACTTAGGACTTAGGACTTAGGTAAGCGGGAAAAGCGTGTTTCTTACCTAAGCCCTAAGTCCTAACTCCTAATGCGCCCGCATTGACCCGGTTACAGGTGCGGGCTAATCCCCTGGCTGTCCATCGCGGCTTCCATCACCGATTCCGACAGGGTCGGGTGGGCGTGGACGGTGTGCGCGATTTCTTCCCAGGTCGCTTCGAGCTTCATGGCCAGGCCCAGTTCGGCGAGGAGTTCCGTGGCTTCGGAGCCGAGGATGTGCGCGCCGAGGAGTTCGCCGTGCTTGGCGCCGAAGATCAGCTTGACCAGGCCGTCGGTGTGGCCGATGGCGCGCGCCTTGCCGCTGGCCGCGAAGGGGAAGCGGCCGATCTTGACCTCGAGGCCCTTTTCCTTGCAGGCCTTCTCGGTGAGGCCGATGGAGGCCACCTGGGGCTGGCAGTAGGTGCAGCCGGGGATCTGGGAATAGTCGACGCCGTGGCCGCCGTGCCCCAGGATATGGGCCACCGCCGCTTCGGCCTCGGCCGAGGCCTTGTGGGCCAGCAGCTGCTTGCCCGAGACGTCGCCGATGGCGTATACGCCTTTGAGCGAGGTCTCCTGGTTCGAATCCACCTGGATGAACCCGCGCGCGTCGGTCTTGACGCCGGCGGCCTCGAGGCCGAGGTCGTGGGAGTTCGGCACCATGCCGACCGCGACAAGGACCTGGTCCACCGTCAGCGGGGTTTCGGCCTTGTTTCCGTCCTTATCGGCCGCGGCGATGATCTTGACCTCGACGCCGTCCTTGCCTTTTTTCGTCTCGACGGAGCAGCCGAGATGCACGGCGATGCCCTGCTTCTTGAAGGCGGCCAGCAGGCCCTTGGAGATTTCCTCGTCCTCGACGGGGAGGAGCTGCGGCAGCATCTCCACGATCGTGACCTCGGTGCCGAGGGTGCGGAAGAAGTAGGCGAACTCGACGCCGATGGCGCCCGCGCCCACGACCAGCAGGCGCTTGGGCTGGGTCTTCAGCGCGAGGGCGTGGCGGTAGGTGAGGAAGCTCTCGCCGTCGATCGGGTATTGCGGGAACTGGCGCGGGGATGCGCCGGTGGCGACGATGATGGCCTCGGCCTTGACCGACTGCTTCGCGCCCTCGGGGGTCGACAGCTCGATCAGGCCCTTGGCGAGCAGGCGGCCCTGGCCCTTGAGCACCGTGACCTTGTGCTTCTTCATCAGGTACACGATGCCGTTGCTGTTCTGCCGGGCCACGCTACGCGAGCGGTCCACGATTTTCGGGAAGTCGGCCTGGGGGGCGCCGGCCTCGATGCCGTATTCGCCCGCGTGCTTCAGGGTCTCGAACACCTCGGCCGACTTGAGCAGGGCCTTGGTGGGGATGCATCCCCAGTTCAGGCAGATGCCGCCGAGGTCGGCCTTTTCGATCAGCGCGACCTTCTTGCCGGCCTGCGCGCCCTTGATGGCGGCCACATAGCCGCCGGGGCCCGAGCCGATCACCACGATATCAAATGCGTTTTCCACGATGTATCTCCTGAAATGCGTCCGTAGGGGCGCGTCGCGACGCGCCCCTACGGGGGCGCCGTGCGACGATCACCGAATCACAACATCAACCACACGGGGTTTTCCAACAACGACTTGAGGCCCGATAGGAACTGCGCGGCCATGGCGCCGTCGATGACGCGGTGGTCCGCGCTGATCGTGATCTTCAGGACCTGGCGCTCCTTGGGAACGCCTTCCTTGTCGAGGTACAGCTCGCCGCTCGTGCCGCCCACGGCCAAAATGGCGGCCTGCGGGGGGTTGATGATGGCGGTGAACTCGTCGACGCCGAACATGCCCAGGTTCGAGATGGTGAAGGTACCGCCCTGGAACTCTTCGGGAGCGAGCTTGCCCGCCTTCGCCTTGCCGACCAGACCCTTGATCTCCTGCGAGATCGCGCCGATGCCCTTTTGGTCCGCGTTCTTCACGATGGGCGTGATCAGCCCGTCGGGGATCGCGACCGCGACGCAGATGTCGATGTTGGCGTTCTCGCGAATGAACTCGCCATGGAACGAGCTATTGACGGCGGGGTACTGGCGCAGCGCGAAGGCCGTGGCCTTGACGATCAGGTCGTTGAGCGACACCTTGTAGCCCGCGGCGCGGTTCAGCTCGGCGCGCAGCTTGTTCAGCGCGTCGATCTCGACCTTTTGCGTCACGTAGAAAATGGGCGTGTTCTGGGTGGTGCTGAGCAGGCGTTTGCCGATGACCGCGCGCATCTTGGTGAGCGGCACGTCGCGCGTCTCGCCGATGGGGGCGAGGGAGCCGAAAAGCGGGCGCTGCACGGGCCCGTCGGATTTGGGGGCTCCCGACGCGGTCGATCCGGCTGCCGCGGGGGCCGCCGGCGCGGCGGCGCGGGGCGCG
>JAJNBB010000013.1 GCA_021155885.1 Fibrobacteria bacterium
CACGGCGAAGAACGGCATCAGCGCCGAGAATTTCATGGCGCGCGGCTGCGCGAATCCCACCCTGAATTGGGGAAGCCAACCATCGGACTGGATGAACATCCCCGGCGAGATTCTCGGCCCGACCAGCGCCAGCAGCGCCGTCTCCAGGATCAACGCGGCGAAAACCAACAACAGATGGTACATCACTATTCTCCACGACGTCGCGGAATCTCCCGACCAGTACAGCATGACCCCCGCCAACAACCTCACCATGCTCAACGCAGCCGTGTCGGCGGGAGTCTGGATCGACACCTATTCCGCCATCGGCGCCTACTACCGCGCGCACTTCACGATGGACACCGCCCAGGCCGTCGTCAGCGGCAACGGCAAGAAGGTGCAATGGGTCGTCGACACCTTGATGGTCGTCCAGGACGGGAAGACCCTGTCCTTGCAGCCCGACACCTCCTACATCGTGGATTTCATGAAGCCGGAGTTCATGGTCTTCCACGGGGTGACCGCCCTGTCGCCCGGCCTGCGCATGCGTCACGCCCCCTTGAGCGCCCGCGCCTCGGGAGGCTTTCTGCAACTCAAGGGGCTGCCCCCCGGGCTGTACATCCTGACCGTGCGCGACCTGAAGGGCGCGCTCGTCCAGCAGCGCAGCCTTCGCGCCACGGGTTCGGAGTCGCGGGTGAAGTTCGACCGCGATAACGGAATGTTCCAGGTAACGCTCCGGCAGCACGCCACGGGCGTCACGCGCTCCCTGCGCTTCCTGGCCGTTCGCTAAACCTTCCGTTCGTGATCGCGGTCGCGAGGAGGCATCCGGGGATGCCTCCTTTTTTATGCGCATTACGCCGCGCAAGCCTTCCCGTCCGCCATTAAAAACAAGACGCCCCGGAGGAATCCAATCCATCCGTCCATGAATGGCGTATTTGTTCTCGAGGACCGCGCTCTCCATCCGGAGGACGGGCCTCTGGAATCCACCACTCTCCGCGGGAGCCGCCATGCATATCTCTATTTCCACAGGGAAAAAAATCGGGGGAGGGCTTGCGCTCGCCGCCGCGCTCGCCTTCGCCGGCTGCAACAAGTCTTCCAACGAACCCCCCGCCGCTTCGCTCCACGAGCGCCTCGGCGGCACGGCGGCCATCGCCTCGGTAGTCGACACCTTCCTCGTCGAAGTGCTGGCCGACACCGTGATCAACAGGCGCTTCAACACCTTGCCCCCCGCGCGCGTGGCGGCGCTGCGCCTGAACCTCATCAACCAGATCTGCGCCGGCACCGGGGGCCCTTGCACCTACACGGGAAGAAGCATGATGGACGCCCATGCGGGCATGAACATCCCGCAAGCGGAGTTCGACGCCCTGGTCGGGGACCTCGTGACCTCTCTGGACAAGCACAACGTGCCCGAGGCGGAAAAAACCGAGCTGCTGAATGTTCTCGGGCCCATGCAAACCGACATCGTCAACAAGTAACCTCCGGGTGAACCCTCCCTGCCCGCGGGGGGGGGGGCACCCACCTTGATTTCGGGCCCCAAACCAGGAGTTCCCCATGCATCCCTTTCAAGCCGCCCCCCTCCCTTGTAAATCCCTCGCCCCGCGAGCCCGGCGGGCCTCCCGGGCAAACGACGCCAAGGACTTCGCCCTGCTCGCCCTTTTCGTGTTCGCCTTCCTGTCCGCGAGCTATCTGGCCTTGTGGAAACCGCTGATCGCCCAGCTGTTCTAGCGAAGAATTAAGCACCCCAGGCTGGACGGCGCGCGATTGGGAAGTAAATTAATCCTTCCCATGAATATCACCTTGCTGACGAACGAATACCCCCCGCACGTCTACGGCGGGGCGGGCGTGCACGTCGAGTACCTCAGCCGCGCCCTCGCCTCCCTCGAACCGGGGAAAAACCCGGTGGAGGTTCTTTGCTTCGGCGAACAGCGCGAGTCCTCGGACGGAATCACCGCCACGGGTTTCACGCCCGATTTCGCCTTGCCCAGCCAGAACGCCAAGCACGCGAAGCTGATGGACACCCTGGCCCGCGACTTGATGATAGCCGGCTCGATCCAGCGCTCCGACGTGCTGCACGGGCACACCTGGTATTCCCATCTCGCGGGGTGCCTGGCCAAGCAGCTCCTGCGGGCGCCGCTTGTGCTCACGACGCATTCGCTGGAGCCCCACCGGCCCTGGAAGGTCGAGCAGCTGGGCAACGCCTACCACGCTTCCTCGTGGATCGAAAAGACGGCCTACCAGAACGCCGACGGCGTCGTGGCCGTGTCCGCATCCATGAAAAAGGACGTGCAGGAATTGTACGGGGTCTCCGCCGACCGCATCCGCGTGATCCCCAACGGCATCGATGTCGCCGAATACGCGCGCAAGCAGGACCCCGAAAGGCTCGCGCGCTACGGCATCGACGTCGGCGCGCCCTTCGTCCTCTTCGTGGGCCGCATCACCCGGCAGAAGGGCATCATCCACCTGCTGGCCGCGCTCGCCCACCTGCCCGCGGGCACGCAAATCGTGCTTTGCGCCGGCGCGCCGGATACTCCCGAGATCGGCGAGGAGATGAAGGCCAAGGTCGGCGACCTCCGCGCCGCGCGCCCCGACCTGGTCGTGCACTGGGTCGCCGAGATGGTCCCGCGCGAGGACGTCATCGCCTTCTATTCGCACGCCGCGATCTTCGTCTGTCCCTCGGTGTACGAGCCCTTCGGCATTATCAATCTCGAAGCCATGGCCTGCGGCGCGCCCGTGGTGGCCTCGCGCGTCGGCGGCATCCCCGAGGCCGTGGCCGACGGCGAGACGGGCATCCTGGTCGATGTCGATCCCTCCACTAACAATAACGCAGGCGGAACCGATTTCGAGCCCCGCGACCCCGCTGCCTTCGCGCGCCGCCTCGCCGACGGAATCACCGCCTTGCTCAACGATCCCGGCAAGCGCGCCGCCTTCGCCGCCGCCGGGCGCAAGCGCGTGGAAGACCGTTTCTCCTGGGAAAGCGTCGCCGCGCAAACATTGTCTTTTTACAAGGAAGTCGTGGCCCGCTATGCCGCAGAAGAAAATCGCTAGGAAATCCGCGACCGTAGGGGCGCATCGCGATGCGCCCCAAACGCCCCCCGAAAAAAAAACGGTCGCGAAAAAAAACGCGCCTTCGAAACCCGCCGCGAAAACCCGTTTCCCCATCTCGGCCTACCCCTTCGCGCACGCGCTGGTCGAGAACATGAAGCCCCTGGTCGAGCACGGCTTGTACCCGGCCAAGAGCGTGCTGGGTGAAACCGTCACGGTCACCGCCGATATTTTCCGCGACGGACACGAAAAATGCGAAGCCGACCTCCTGTTCCGCCGCCGAGGCGAGGCGGCGTGGTATCGGGAGCCCATGCGCTTCGTCGACAACGACGCCTGGACGGGCGCCTTCACCCCGGACGCGCTCGGCGACTGGGAGTTCACCATCGAGGCCCGCACCGCCCACCGCGAAGGCTACGAGCCCTACGCCGAATTCGAGGAGCCCTACTTCCACCCGCATTTCGGCACGCTGCGGGTCGACCCCAAGCTGACGGAGTTCAGCGCGTGGTACGAAATGTTCCCCCGTTCGCAGGGGACCGACCCGAACAAGAGCGCCACCTTCCGCGACATGGAGAACCGCCTGGATTACATCCAGGACATGGGCTTCGACGTCCTGTACCTCACCCCCATTCATCCGGTCGGCGAAACCAAGCGCAAGGGCAAGAACAACTCCGTGACCGCCAAACCGGGCGAGCCCGGCTCGCCCTACGCCATCGGCAACTACCGTCTGGCCGGCCAGGGCGGGGATGGCGGGCACAAGGCCGTCCACCCTGAGTTCGGCACGCTCGCCGACTGCCGCCGCTTCTTCGACAAGGCGCGTTCCCGCGGCTTCTCCCTCGTGATGGACTACGCGCTCAACTGCTCCCCGGACCACCCTTACGCCCAGGAGCATCCCGACTGGTTCTACCGCGAGAAGGACGGCACCATCCGCTGCGCCGAGAACCCGCCCAAGCGCTACGAGGACATCTACCCGCTGAACTTCTTCTGCGCCGACCGCGAGAACCTGTGGCGCGAACTGAAGTCCATTATCGACTTCTGGATCGACATGGGCGTCACGATCTTCCGCGTGGACAACCCCCACACCAAGCCCTTCGACTTCTGGGAATGGATGATCGCCGAGGTCAAGGCCGACCACCCCGAGGTCGTGTTCCTCGCCGAGGCCTTCACGCGGCCCAAGATCATGAAGCGCCTCGCCAAGATCGGCTTCGACCTTTCCTATACGTACTTCACCTGGCGTGTGACGGCCAGGGAACTCCGCGAATACTGCGAGGAGCTCACGCAACAGGAGCCGGCGCTGTACATGAAGCCCATCTTCTTCGCCACCACCCCCGACATTTTGCCGTGGCATCTGCAGAACGCCCCGCGCGAGATGTTCAAGATCCGCCACGCGCTGGCGGCCACCTTGGTGGGCGCGTACGGCATGTACAACGGCTACGAGATCTGCGAGGGCGAGCCCTACCCCGGCAAGGAGGAGTTCAACAACTCCGAGAAGTACCAGTACAAGGTCTGGGACTGGGATCGCCCCGGCCACATCCGCGACTTCATCCGCGCGCTCAACGCCATACGCCGCGAACACCCCGCGCTGCAGCAGCTCAAGAACCTGCGCTTCCACGACACCGACAACCCGCAGCTGCTGGCTTATTCGAAGACCGACGCCGAGAGCGGCGACGCTCTGCTCTTCATCGTCAACCTCGACCCCGCCAACCGCCAGTCGGGCTGGATCACCCTCGACAAAACGGCCCTCGGGCTCGAAGGCGAGGCCATCTTCGGCGTGCACGACCTGCTCTCGGGCCAGAGCTATGCCTGGAAGGACCGCAACTACGTGGAGCTGAATCCCTTCCACGAAGTTTTGCACGTGATGAAGGTGGAGAAGTTTTAATCTCGTCATTCCCGCGTAGGCGGGAATCCACGCAAAGGTGGGGCGCCTAGGTATCACGGCCGCCGTGACTCAGGCGCTTCTTCCCGAACCCGGAAGCGGCGGAGGCGATGCCCCCGCCCCGCCTCCGCGGGGCCAGGCGGGATGGCCCCGGCCGCCCGAAACTAGGTGGAAACGAGGGGCCGAATCCCGATTTTTGGGTGTTTTACTCTCAACCCCGGGCCTCCAACTCCCAACCCATTCCCTTGTATATTTAAGGAAAAACAGGCAAAAAGGGGCGGATATGTCTCGGGAACTTAAGGTCGATTGCCCCTGCTGCAAGGCCAAGCTGATCGTGGACGTCGAATCCGGCGGCGTGCTGCAGGCCACCGCGCACAAGACGGCCCCGCCCAGCCTCGAATCTTTCATGAAGGCCGAACCCGGCCGCTCCAAGGACCTCGAGGACAAGTTCGCCGAGTCCCGCCGCCAGGAAGACTCGCGTCTCGAGATGCTCAACAAAAAATTCGAGTGGGCCAAGAAGAACAAGGACAAGCTTCCCGAGGCGCCGAAGCCCGGCATTCAGTGGGATTGATAGCGGATAAATAGCGGAATCGAGTCACGACCATCGCGGCCCGGCTTTCGGGGCGCCCTGAACACTTAAGCGAGGAGAGCCGGCCCCTCAAGGCGGACCGGCGGCCGACCATGTCCGAAGCCAGCACCGCGTTCGAAGTCATACGGTCCGTGACGCGGACCATGCTGGAATCGCGCAGCGTGCAGCCGGCCCTCGACGCGGTCGTCCACCTGATCTCCGAGAAAATGGGCGTGGAGGTTTGCTCCATCTACCTGCGCGACGGCTCCTCGAACCAGCTGCACCTGTCGGCGAGCCACGGCCTCAACCGCCGCGCGCTTTCGGGAGTCTCGCTGAATCCCGACGAGGGCCTGACCGGCGCGGTGTATTCGAGCGGCGAGGTCCTGAACATCGCCGACCCCCGCTCCGACGCGCGCTTCAAGTTCTTCCCCGAACTGGGCGAGGAGCGCCTGAACAGCTTCCTGGGAATCCCGATCCCGCCCGGCCGGGCGAACGGCAACGGGGTGCTCATCCTGCAGGGCGTCGAGGCCGTGCCGTACGGCCCGACCATCGAGGACCTCGCGTACACCTTGGCCGCGCAGCTGGGCACGCTGCTCGAGAACCGGATGCCGCGCGACGCCCGGGCCGCGGGGGAAAAGGCCGCCCCGGCGGCCGCCCAGGCGACCGGTCCGAAGGAGGCGCCGCCCTTCATCCGGGCGCAAACCGCCTTCGGCGGCATCGCCGACGGGGTCGTGACCATCCTGAAAACGCAACAGGTGTGGGACACCGTGATCTTCAGCGAGTGCGACGACTGCGACGCCGAGATGGTCGCGCTGGAGCGCGCGCTGGAGCGCGCGCGCGAGGAATCGCGCTGGCTGCGCCGCCGCGCGGGCGAGATCTTCGCCGAGATGGACGCGCGCATCTTCGACACGCACGAGCAGTTCCTCCACGACGAGGAATACCTCACCTTGATCCGCAACAACATCCTGGAGAAGAACACCACGGCCGCCTTCGCCGTCAAGCTCGCCACGCGCGAGACGGTGAAGCTGTTCCAGGACTCGGGCGTGGCCATGCTGGCGACGCGCGCGGCGGACCTGTACGACGTGGGCCTGCGCCTGTTGAACGCGCTGAGCGAGGCCTCCGACTCCGTCCACACGGAAGGCGACTCCGAGCAGGGCGTGGTCGTGGCCGCGATGGAACTGCTGCCCTCCGACCTCGTGTACCTGCAGTCGCGCAAGCTGCTGGGGATCTTGTGCGAAACGGGCGGCAGCACCTCGCACGCGGCCATCCTGGCCCGCTCGCTGGACATTCCCTGCTTCATCGGCATTCCCGGGCTCACGCGCTTCCTGCAGTCGGGCACGCGCGTGATCCTCGACGGGAACTCCGGCCTCGTTTACATTCGCCCCGACGCGCACGTCGTGCGCGAATACCAGCGCCTGCAGGCTTCGTTCCAGGGCCATCCCCGCGCCGAGCGCCCTCTGGGCGCCGACGACCGCACGGCGGACGGGCACCCGGTGCACATCTCCGGCAACGTCTCGCTGCTGTCGGACCTGCGCCTCATGCGCCGCTTCGGCATCCGCAGCGTCGGGCTCTACCGCTCCGAGTTCTTCTTCATGATCCGCAACGCCTTCCCCGACGAGGAGGCGCAGTTCGCGGTCTACAGCCAGGTGATGGAGCGCTGCGGCGCGTTCGGCGCCACCTTCCGCCTGCTCGACGTGGGCGGCGACAAGCCCCTCAAGTACTTCGACTGGGGCAAGGAAGAGAACCCGAGCCTCGGCTGGCGCTCGATCCGCATGCTTCTGCAGCGCCCCGAGATCCTGACCCCGCACCTGCGCGCTCTCCTGCGCGCGGCGCAGCTGGGCGAAATGCGGCTCGTGCTCCCCATGATCTCGACTTTGCGCGAACTGCGCGACCTCAAGATCCACCTGCGCCGCACGGCGGAGGAACTCGAGGCCGAGACCGGCGTCCGCCTGCGCCTGCCCCCGGTCGGCATCATGATCGAGATTCCCTCGACGGTTTTCCAGATCGAGGCCTTTTTGGCCGAGTCCGATTTCCTCTGCCTGGGAACCAACGACCTCATTCAGTACCTGTTCGCGGTGGACCGCGGCAACGAGCGCGTGGCGGCCAACCACCATCCGTTTCATCCCGCCTTCCTCAGCGCCCTCCAGCGCGTCGCGGAGGCGGCCCGCAAGGCCGGGAAGCCCGTCACGGTGTGCGGCGAAATGGCGGGCGACCCGAAGGCGCTGCCCTTGCTCCTGGGCCTGGGGCTGACCTCGCTCAGCATCGCGCCGGGCTCCGCCGACATCCTGCGCGAGGCGCTCGCCCATCACACGATGAAGGAATGCGAGGACCTGGTGGGGCGCGTGCTGGAGCTGCCCACCGAGGACGAGGTGCGGCACGCGGTGGAGGGGTTCATCCAGGGGGTCGCCGACGTCGCGACGATCAAGCGCCTCGCGGCCGAAACCGCGACGGCGTGACGTGGGCGGTGGCCGGCGCCGAGAGCGCCGTCGTAAGGGCGCGATTTAATCGCGCCCTTACATGCACGCCACCAAGACGATCGTTACGATTTCAATTTCCCCAGGATCGTGTCGACGCTCTTGCGGAAGCTGTCGTCCTTGTCCATCGCCTTTTCGATCGTCTTGATGGCGTGCACCACCGTGCTGTGGTCGCGGCCGCCGAAGCGCTGGCCGATCGACTTGAGGGACGAGGCCGTGAGCTCCTTGACGAGGAACATGGCCAGCTGCCGCGCCTGCGCGACTTCCTTGGTGCCGCGCCCCTGCTCCAGGATCTTGTCCACCTCGACGACGAAATAATCGGCCACCATGGTGGTGATGTCCTCGGCCGTCACGCGCCTCTCGGGGCGCTGCGACCCGGTGCGGCGCACGATTTCCTCGGCCAGCTCGAGCGTGATGTCGGCGTGCTTGATCGAGGCCTGCAGGAGGAGCTGCCGGATCGCGCCCTCCAAAATGCGGATATTCGAATCGATGGCCTCGGCCAGGTAGGAGATCACTTCCTCCGAGATGTCGAGGTTGAGCGCCTGCGCCTTGCGGCGCAGGATGGCCTCGCGCGTCTCGCGGTCGGGCAGCTGGATGTCGACGAAGAGACCCCACTGAAAGCGGCTGACGAGCCGGTCCTGCAGGCCCTGGAGCTCGCCCGGGGGGGCGTCGCTGGTGAGCACGATCTGCTTTTGGCTCTGGTGCAAAAAGTTGAAGACGTGAAAGAACTCCTCCTGCGTGCGGTCCTTGCCGCTCAGGAACTGGACGTCGTCCATGAGCAAAACGTCCACCTCGTAGCGGTAGAACGCCGACATCTCGTTGATGCGGTTGTGCTGGATCGACTCCACGAATTCGCGGAAGAAGGCCTCGGAGGTGACGTAGCGGATTTTCTTGCCGGGGACTTCGCGGCGGATATGGTTGCCGATGGCCTGCAAAAGGTGGGTCTTGCCCAGGCCCACGCCGCCGTAAATCAGCAGGGGGTTGAACCGGGTGCCGCCCGGCTCCTTGGCCACCGCCAGGGAGGCTGAATAGGCGAATTGCGAGTTATTGCCGACCACGAACTCCTCGAAGGTGTAGTTCGGGTTCAGGTCGATGGCCGGGAGGCTGCTGAAGGGCACCGCCGGGGCGTGGTTCAGGGGGCCCTGCGGGACGGACTGGCGCCGGAACTGGGCCCGCAGGCGGCGGCCGGTGGTCTCATGGAAGCAATGCTCCACCAAGCCGGCGTAGACCCGGGCGAGATGGTCCACGTCCAGGGGATCGGGGACGCCGAGCACCAGGGAATTATCCCCCACCTCCTGCACCCGCAGGGGCAGGATCCATTGGGTGAACACGTCGGCCGAAACCTTGTCGCGGATGCAATCCTGGCAGGACTTCCACTGGCCCGACCAGCTGACCGAGGACAACGCGGGCTCGCGCGCGCCGTCCCGCGCGCTTTCCTTCGAAAAAAGCGCGGTTTCCGGGGCTGTCGGTTCGGTCGGGCTCACGCGCGCCTTTCACTTTCCAGGGGGAAGCCCGTCCCCCTCAGGAAGAGGAAGGGGGGCCGGGGAGGAATGATACAAATCCGATCCGGGGGCCTTCCGGGCCTTTCCCGCCCTTTCCTTAAAGGCTAAAAGCGAGTATAAGAATTTTACCTTTGCCGTCCACCCTCCCGCCCGGGAACGCCCGTCCAAACCAAGGAACGACGAGATCTCATGTTGGTTCACGATGCCGGATAATCTTTCCACGGCCCAAGCGGTCTATGCGACCTACTGGCTCGCGGGCGGCCTCGCGGCCGTTCTCGGCCTCCAGTTTGTCTGGATCCATTTCGTCGCCTACCCGGCGCGCTTCGAGCGCATGCTGCGCAAGGGCCGCACGTGGGTCTACATCCCCCAGCGCTGGAAGGGATTTTACAAGGTCCAGGTGCTGTTCGTTTCCCGCCTGCTGGTCATCGGGGCAACGCTCCTCGCCGTTTTCCTGATGGTCCAATACACCGACAACCGCAAGCCCCTGTGGGTCGCGGCCTACGCCGTCGCGGCCTACGTCGCCGCCGCCTGGGCGGGAGCGGCCTGGAGCAGCCTGCGCTACCGCCAGCAGGAGGACGCCTACTTTTTGCAGCTCGACGAATTGCGGGCCAAGTTCGACCTCGAGAACAAGGATTACAGCGACGCGCAGCTGCGCAACCTCTCGGCCTACCAGCACCAGCAGAAACTGCACCGGGCCGACGAGGAAGGGAAGCTGCTGGCCGTGATCCGCGACGAGGCCCGCCGGTTCCGCCGCGCGAAGCCCGCCGCCCTTCCCGAGGCCTGATCCATGCCCCCGCGCGGGAATCTTCCCGAGGATCGGCTGTGGAAACGACGCCTGGCGGAAGGCCCCTTGAGCGCCGCCGAGACGCGCGCCTTCGCCGCCTTCGCCCTGAACCGGGTCTCGCGCACCTTCGCCCTGAACATCCGCGTTTTGCCCGGGCCCTTGCGCGCCCAGGTGCTCCACGCCTACCTCTATTGCCGCATGGCAGACACCCTCGAAGACGACGCCACCCTGCCGGCCGGCGACAAAATCCCCCTGCTGCGCGCCTTCGCCTCCCTTTTCCGGACGGACCTTCCCGAAGACGAGGCCCGGGCGGCCTTCGACGCCTTTCCCGGCCTTCTGCCCCCAAGCTGGAGGGGTTCGGAAGACTGGGAAAAAATTTTGCTGGAGCGGGCGCCGGTCGTCCTCCGGGCCTTCCTGGCATTTCCCGCGCCCGCGCGCGCCGCCATCGCCCGCTGCGTGACCGAAATGTGCGGCGGCATGGCCGACTTCGCGCGGCGGCGCGAGGAGCGCTCCGCGACGGGACGCCCCCTGATCGAAACCTTGGCCGAGCTGGACGAGTACTGCTACTACGTGGCCGGCACGGTGGGCGTGATGCTGTGCGACCTCTTCATCGCCCACGCGGACATTCCCCCGGAGCGCGCCGCGAGATTGCGCGCCCTGTGCGTTTCCTTCGGCCTGGGCCTGCAGCTGACCAACATCCTCAAGGACGTGCGCGACGATGGCGAGCGCGGGGTCTCGTGGCTGCCGCCGGGACATGCCTACGCCGGGATCCTGGCCAAGGCGCGCGGCCACCTCGAGGAGGCGCTGGAGTACACGCTCCTCATTCCGCGGCGGCAGCGCCGCTTGCGCCTGTTCTGTCTATGGCCCCTGTTCATGGCGGCGGAAACGCTCGCCCTGCTCGATTCACAAAGGGCGAGCCCCGCGGACGCGCCCGTCGCCCGCGTCAAGATCTCCCGCGTCCGCGTCGCGCGCATCCTGCTGCGCACCCGGCTGCTGTACTTCTCCAACACCTGGCTGCGCGCGGAATTCCGCCGCCACCTTGCCCTTCCCCCTCCCACCGGATACCTTTAAAACATGAGCCCAACCCCCCGCCGCCCCCTTCTTCACCCCTGGGGGCCCGCCTCCACCCTCGGGTGGCACGCCGGCATCTTCGTCCTCGTGGTGCTCTTCGACCAGCTCACCAAATACTGGGCGAGGCTCGCCTACTCCCTTCCGAACGGCGAGCCCGACTACTTCCTCTCCACCCCGGTGATCGGCGAATGGCTGCAGTTCCGCCTGGTCTATAACTACGGCGCGGCCTTCGGGACCCGCCCCCAGGGCATCCTTCCCTTCCTGCATCCCACCTTGTTCTTCTTCTTGTTTTCACTGGCGGCGATCGCCCTGCTTTCCTTTTACTACAACCGCCTGGGACCCGCGGAGAAGACCGCGCGCCTCGGCGTACTGTTCATCCTGGCGGGCGCGATCGGCAACCTGATCGACCGCATGACCCTGCACAAGGTCACCGATTTCATCGACGCGGGCATCCCGGGGTTCTCGCCGCGCTGGCCGGTGTTCAACGTCGCCGACAGCAGCGTGTTCATCGGCATCGTGCTGCTGATCCTCCCCTCGTTCTTCGGAAGCCCCGCGCCGAAGCCCGGATCCGGGGGCGCCGACGCGCCGCAAGTCCCGTGAAGCCTTTCGCCTCAACCCTGCGCCTGCACGCGGCGGTGCTCGCCGCCGTGGTTTTCTTCGACCAGATCACCAAGCAGTGGGCGCGCGCGCGCTTCACGGGCCAAGGCGGGCAGCCCGACTACGACGCCCACATCGCCGTGCTCGGGGACTGGCTCCACCTCCGGCTCGTGTACAACTACGGCGCCTCGTTCGGCATGCGGCCCCAGGAAATCCTTCCCTTCCTGCATCCCGTGGCGTTCTTCGCCCTGATCACGTTGGCGGCCATCGTCCTGCTGCTGCTCTACTACCGCAAGCTGGAGCCCCGAGACAAGGCGGGCCGGCTCGCCATCGTCCTCGTCCTTTCCGGGGCCATCGGCAACAACCTCATCGACCGTCCGATTTTCCACAAGGTCACCGACTTCATCGATGTCGGCATGCCCGGCGTGCACCCGCGTTTTCCGGTGTTCAACGTAGCCGACGCCGCCGTGACGACCGGCATCCTCCTGCTGTTCCTGGCTCCGCTCTTCCTGCGCAAAAAAAACCCAGCCGCCCCCGCGCGCGAGGAGACATCCGATGCCGTCTAAAGCCAAGCCTGTCGCGAAGTCCCAAGCGAAGTCCAACACCAAGCCCAAGGTCAAGGCAAAGCCTGCTTCCCCCGCTGCGGCTAAAACGGCCAAGCCGAAACCCAAGCCCGTTCCCAAAGCCCCGGAAATGCTCGCCTTCCGCGTTGCGACTTCCGGGGCGCGCCTCGACCGCTTTATCGGCGAACATCTGGAGAACGCCTCGCGTACCCGCGTTCAGAAATGGATCGAGGAAGGCAAGGTCCAGGTCAACGGCAACGCCGTCCGCAAAAGCCACGTGCTCGAAGAAGGCGAACAGGTGACCGTGGAACTTCCCCGCGAGGAAGACGCCAGCCATCTCGAAGGCGAGGACATTCCCCTCGACATCGTCTACGAGGACGAGTACCTGGCGGTCGTGAACAAGCCCAAGGGCCTCGTCACGCATCCCGGCCACGGCGTCCCGGGCGGCACGCTCGCGAACGCGCTGGTCCATTACTTCGGGAACCTATCCGACTTCGGCGGATCCGACCGTCCCGGCATCGTCCACCGCCTCGACCGCGACACCTCGGGCCTGCTGGTGGTCGCGCGCGACAACGCCACCCACGCCGCGCTCTCCAAGCAACTGGCCGACCGCGATATCCACCGCACCTATCAGGCCATCTGCTGGCGCGAGATCGATCCCGAGGGCACTTTCGACCTGCCCCTGGGCCGCAGCATCAACGACCCCACCCGCCGCAGCGTGCGCCCCGACGGCAAAACCGCCGTCACGCACTTTCGGACGCTCGACTGGTTCCAGTTCGCCAGCCACGTCGAGGTCACCCTCGACACCGGGCGGACGCACCAGATCCGCGTGCACTTCTCCCACGCCGGCTTCCCGATCGCCGGGGACACGCTTTACGGAGGCGGGGAGCAAATGCTCAAGCGCACCGGGCCGCTGTTCCAGGGCCCCGCGGCGGGCCTGTTGAAGCGCCTGTCCTCGCAGGCCCTGCACGCCGTGAAGCTGGAGTTCAGGCATCCCGTCACGGGCAAGAAGGTGGCGTTCAAGTCGCCGCTGCCGGAGGAGTTCAAGAAGGCATTGGCCCATCTCAAGCCCTTCAAGAGGGAGAGGGATCCGGAAGAGTAAAAGAAGTTGTTGGTTGTTAGTTGTTGGTTATTGGACGTAAGAAAATATCCTTGCGTTTTCGTTCACTAACAACCAACAACCAAGTACCAACAACCCTAGCGACCTGGAAAACTATAGACATGAAGAAGCCCCTCGACTTCGACTTCACCCGCGCCCTGGCGCGCGGCCCCGTATCCTACGACGCCACCGTCGGCACCTGGTGGGACAACCAGTCCACCGACAAGCCGCACCAGCGCGCCTACCGGCACATCGCCGAGTGCGTGCGCGATTCCGTGAGGAAGAAGGGCGTCAAGTCCCCCTTGATCGTGGACTACGCTTGCGGCAGCGGGCACTTTCTGATCGAGCTCGCGAAGCTCCTGCCCGAGGCGCGCATCGTGGGGCTCGACGGTTCCAAAAAGATGCTGGCCCTCACGATGGAGCGCTGCGCGCGCAAGGACGTGAGCGCCGAGGCTATGCCCGCGGACCTCGCCTTCGCGTCCGCCGGGCCCCAGGTGCGCCTCGTGCAGACCAAGCTCCCCAACTTCAAGATCCCGCAGGGAAAGGCCGATGCGGTCGCCTTCGTGTTCCCCAACATCGCCCCCGCCCCTTCGGACCAGGGCCTGTTCGACCGCAACGGGTACCTCAACCGCGCCGATAGCGCGGTGGGCCAAATGCTGGCGCGCTTCCGCGAAATGGATCCCGAGGACGAGGTCACGAAGGAAAAGCCCGAGTTCCTGTTCGACGGGTTCATGACCGAGCGCGTACTCTCGCGCAACATCCGCGGTTTCCTGAAAAAGGGCGGCCTTTGGTTCAAGGTCGACTACGCCAACGCCCCGCGCGCCGAGCTCTCGCAGCTTTCGCAGTGGCGCAGCCTGTTTTCGGAATGCGCCCTGGGGGAGGCGATCAAGGAGAAAAAGGCGGAACAGCTCTTCGCCTTGCGTGGCAACGACTTCCGCCGGTCCTCGGTCATTCTGGACGTTTACCACCAGACCAAGGACGAGAGCGACAAGACCGGCGGGTATTTCGTCACCGAATTCGAGGCGGTTTAAACCCCGAGCCCGTGCGCGACGGCCTATTCTGGTCGTTTAAGCCCGTGTTCGAATTTTCAAACGGTTTTCGCCTCGGACCACGCTTGAATCAGCAACCCGGCTGTAGATTTCATCGTCCGGGAGGCCTTGTGTACGGGACAACCTCAGCAAAATCCTTGTCGCTTCTGTTCGCGGCGGCATACGCCGGTTTCGCGGCCGCGCCTACGGCCACCTACCATAGGCCGGACACCGTTTATGCGATCGGAACGCCTATCCACCCGGATACCCCCGCCGTCGTCGGGAGCGTCGCGATCTTCGAGGTGACGCCGCCGCTCCCGGCCGGGCTCATCCTCAACGCGGCCAACGGCATCCTCTCCGGAACGCCCACCGCTATTTCCGCGCCGGCGGACTATCGCGTCAAGGTCGCCAGCCTTTTCGACTCTTCCTTCGTCACCTTGCGCATCGGGGTCTCCGCGCTTCCCGCTCCCGCGGGTTTGCAGTACGACATCGCGGCCGCCTATTATGTGGGAACCTCGCTTTCGCCGCGCTCCCCGGCGGTGACGGGATCCGCCCTCTCCTACTCCGTGCAGCCGGCCCTGCCTTCCGGAATTTCCCTGAACGCCACGAGCGGCGTGATTTCAGGAACGCCGACCGTCGCCAGGGCGCTGACCCAGTATATCGTCACCGCGCAGAACGCGGGAGGCGCGGCGCGCGATACCTTCGCCTTCGCCGTCATGCAACCCGCCTGGGCCATCGTACTGAAGCCCGAGGACTATACGGGCGGCCCCCCCAGCATGACTTACAGCTTTTCTTCGCTTTGTTCCTTCGATGCCGCCAACGCCGCGTGGACGGGCGCGGGCGCATTCAGCCTGCCCGCCGCTGGCTATACCAGCGATGGAGGCGTCACCTGGACCACGCCGGTGACGGGCCGCTACGTGCTGGGAAAATGCTCGGTGAGCCCCCAAGGCGCGGGTTATGTCACCGGAACTTTTCAAGGCGGGCTAGACGCCCCGCTGGACCCCGTTTTGATGAAAACCGTCAATATGGGCAAAACCTGGACGCAAGCTTCCCTGCCGATCGCCCTGAACCAGGTGCAATTCCTGGACGCGAACACCGGCTTTGGAGTGTCCGGGGACCGGCTCTACAAAAGCCTCACGGCCGGCGTGAACTGGGATTCCCTCGCTTCGGGCCTGCCCAGCGGCTCGCTGCGCTTCCTTTCGGCCTCCGTGGGCTACGCCGTGGGCGCGAATGGCCGCATCGCCAGGACCACCAACGGGGGCTTCGCCTGGACCGACCTGCCGAGCGGGACCACGAAGCGCCTCAACGCCCTCTCCGCGGTGGGCACCGATGTTGTCTACGCCGCGGGAGATTCGGGCGTCGTGGTGAAGACCACCAACGCCGGCGCATCGTGGAGCGTGCTTTCGACGGGCACCTCGCGCATGCTTACCGACGTCGCCTTCGCCGACGCGCAAACCGGCTATGTCGCGGGAACGAATGGGATCCTGCTGGGCACTCGCGATGGCGGAGCCAATTGGATCCCGCAGGAAACCGGGGGCAGAACCGAGACCTTCCTGGGGTTGAGCCTGCCGGCTCCGGGCTCCGCCTACGTGATGACTTCGACCGGCTACATCCTGAAATGCACGGGCACGTGTCCCTCCGCGGCCACTCCCCTGCCGCCCGCCGTCCCGTTTCCTGCTTCTCCCGCCCGGGATACCACCGGTCTCCCTCTTTCCCTGAATCTCGCCTGGAACGCTTCCATCAATGCCGATGCTTACCACGTGCAGGTAGCGGGCGACTCCGGCTTCACGGCGCTGCTGGTGAACGACTCGACCGTGACGGGCCTTATGCGGGCGGTCGGGCCTTTGACCCACGACACGAAATACTACTGGAGGGTACGCGCCAAAAACAGCGTCGGCGCCAGCGCGTATTCGGAAACGCGGCGTTTCACCACGCTCCTAAGCACCGCCCTCGGCGCGGCGCGCGCGGGCTTGCAGACGGACGCGAAGGGGGCGACACTCCTGCGATTTACACTGGCCAGAAGAACCCCGGTGCGGGTGCGGATTTATGACGCGCAGGGGATCCTGCTCGCGGAACCGCTGAACGGGATCCGCGACGCCGGGGCCTATACCTTGCCGCTAATGCTTGAAAATTTCAGGGGAAGCTACGCTTTACTGGAATTCAGGGCGGGGACCTATCACCGGACGCTCCGGATCGCCCCTTAGCCGCGTTCCTCGGGAACCTTGTAGGTTACCTAAGCACCTTTTCAGGGAGGCCTCATGTCCTTCGGACTTTATCTCGCCGGATACGTCATCTTCATCATCGGCATCGGCATCGGGGCGCATCTGCTCAACGTGCCGCCGAAGTGGATCGCCGTGATCGTACTGTGCCTCGTGGGGCTGGCCCTTGCGCACGGGGTCCGGGTCACGCGGCATCGCGACCCGACGTAACACCTACGCTTCGGCCGCCGCCACCTCTTAAATCCCGCAGAGATAGTTCGCGGGTACGGTCAGGCCCGACACGTATCCCGGGAACTCCCCGTAGAACGTCGCGGGGGACTTGCCGAAGGCGCTCGTGAAGGCCGCCTGCCAACTCGCTCCGGCCTTCACGGAGTCGCCGTAGGCGCGCAGGGTCGTCAGGCCTCCGGCCGTGGTGAGGAAATTCATCGCCAGCATCGAGTGCGTGTAGAGCGGTCCCTGGGTGGACTGAAAGGCCTGCAACCCCTCCACCGAGGAAAGAGCGGGCAGGCCGGGGGGCGTCCGCGAGGCGAAATCGGCGGACTCCTTGACCTGGCAGCCGAGGCCGGTCTCAAAGGCGAGCAAGCCCCTGGCCGCGATCCCGCGGTATGCCATGAGCTCCGCGGAACCTTCCATCACCCAGGCCGCCGAAGTCGCCGGCGTCGCGCTCCAATGCTTGAACTGCCACAGGTGGAACAATTCGTGCTGCAGGATTTTCTGCCGGATCACGGGCTTGTGCACCTTCCAGCCCTGGTTTCCGAGGCATACCGTGATCGTCCTGCCCCCGGCGAACGCGGAAGCTCCGGGGCTGGCGCAACCCGAAATCGTGAACCCTCCGAAAACCGTGGTGGAATCCGTCAAGCCCTTCCCGAAAGTCGCCATCTGGAACGCGTGGGCGTTCTGAACGGCGTCGCGGATCAATTGCCGGTCTGCCTGCGAGGCCGTGTCGGCGAAGAGGAAGGTATAGGGGGTCAAGGAACTGGTGAAGATCACCGTGTCGTGGACGGCGCCGGAAGAGGCCGTGAGGACGACCGTCCCGATGCGCCGGGCGTTCACGGTTCCGGAGGCCGAGACCTCGATCAGGCTGGAGTCCGAACTGGACCAGGCGACCACGGCCCCGGGGATCAAGACGCCCGAGGAATCCTTCACGGCGGCCGAGAGGAAAACGCTTTCGCCCGCCTGCGCGGCGCGCGCGCCGGAGATTTCGACCGATGCGGCGGCGGATTCGGTCCCGTGACTCGTGGGTTTCGAATCCTGCGTGCACGCCGCGATGAAGGCGAGAAACGCCGGAAGAACCCAAGGCAATAGATGTCGCGGAGCCATGCCGAACCTCCGAAAAGTCATCCCGGAATATTAATTCAGGCCATCAAAGCCCGAAAATACGCAAAAAAGGGTAGAAACCGCAGGAACCCTCTGAGTACCGAGTACCGGTTACCGAGTACTCTTTACTCTTCCCCGTCCGTCGCGGCCTTTTTCTTGAACCCGCCCTTGCCCTTGAACTCGCGCGGGGGGAACTCGAATTCGAGCTTGCCGGCCTTGTTGAGCTTGAGGTAGGCGTCGAAGAAGCGCCGGGTCTTGGAGGACTGGAACCCCTGGATCAGGCCGCTTCTGCCTTCGCTCAGCATCTTCACGATGTTCTCGCGCTCCAGGGTCTTGCCGAGAATGGACTTGCCGAGGCGGAACCCCTGCTTGGCGTCGCCGTCGATGGCGCTTTGCGACATGTAGGACGACACGGTCTCGTAGACGGGCGATCCGTCGATGGGGGACTTGCCCAAGGGCTCGGGGTTGACGATCTCGGCCTTTTCGCCGTCGGCCTGGTCGAACACGAATTCGATCTTGTTGGCGTCGGTGATGCGGATGGCGGCGGCGAAGGGCTTGCCCGCCTTGCTGCGGAAGCCCGTCAGGGGGCCGATGCGCCGGTTCTTCAGCAGTTCGACGATTTCCTCCGGTGCCATCTGGCGGCCGCCCATCACCTTGCGGATCACGACCTTGCCGTCTTCCGACTGCCACCGGCTAGTGGTCTCGGTCATGGGCTTCCCGTCGACCGGGTTCACGAAGCCGGCGGCCTTCTTGTCCTTGTCCTCGTCGTAGCCCTTGATGCGCTGCACGATCTTGCGCGTCAGCGCCTGGGTCTCCTGCATGAACTCTGCGCGGGTGAGCTTGCCCTTTTCCATGCGATTGAGCTTGAATTCCCATTCGCCCGTAAGCTCGGGCAAGGTCAGTTCCTCGATCTGCATGGCCGACAACAGCCCGAGCAGCTCGATGCCTTTCGCCGTGGGAACGAGCTCCTTGCCCTCGCGCACGATGTACTTGTCGTCCAGCAGGCCCTCGATGGTGGCCGCGCGCGTGGCAGGGGTGCCCAGCCCGCGCTCCTTCATGGCGTCGCGCAACTCCTCGTCCTCGACGTATTTGCCCGCGCTTTCCATGAAGGAGAGCAAGGTCGATTCCGTCAGGCGCGCCGGGGGACGCGTGCGGTCGGCGCGCACCTCGACTTCCTTCGCGACCACGGGCTTGCCCGGGATCAGCGCCGGCATCGTGGCGTCCTTGTCCTCGGCCTCGACGTCGGCGCCGTAGATGGCCTTCCACCCCGCGGACTCGAGCACCTTGCCTTCGGTGCGGAACGACTCGCCCTCGACCACCGAAATGCGGGTGGTCTGCAGGAAGCGCGCCACGGGGAAGAACACGGCGATGAAGCGCTGCGTCACCATCTGATAAATCTTGCGCTCCGCCTCGCTGAGGCCCACGGGGATCACCTGCGTCGGGATGATCGCGAAGTGGTCGGACACCTTCGCGCCGTCGAAAATCTTCTTGTCCATGCGGACGTAGCTCTTGTCCAGCGCCTCGGCGGCGAACCTGCCGTATTCGCCCTCGCGGAGCGAGCCCATCAGGCCCTTCACGGTCGGGAGATAATCCTCGGGAAGGTGGCGGCTGTCGGTACGGGGATAGGTCAGCGCCTTGTGGCGTTCGTACAGCGCCTGGGCGATCGAAAGCGTGGTCTTGGCGCTGAAGCCGAAGCGGCCGTTGGCCTCGCGCTGCAGCGTGGTCAGGTCGTACAGTCCCGGGCAGCTCTGGGTGACGGGCTTCGATGTTTCGGTGACTTCGGCGTTCTTGCCCGCGCACTTGGCGGCGATGGCGTCGGCCCGCGCCTTGTCCCACAGGCGTTCCTGCCGCAGCGCGTCGTCCTGGTCGTCCTTCTTGAAGGCGGGGTCGAACCAGCGGCCGGTGTAGGTTTGCTTGTCGGCGAGGCCGAAAAGTCCGTGGACCTCGTAATAGTCGCGCGCGACGAAGCGATTGCGCTCGTGTTCGCGTTGCACGATCATCGACAGCGTCGGCGTCTGCACGCGGCCGCAGGGCGTGAGGAAGAACCCGCCGCGGCGGGACTGGTACCCCGTAAGGGCGCGCGAGCCGTTGATGCCCACCAGCCAGTCGGCCTCGGAGCGGCTTTGCGCCGCGGCGGCCAGGTTGCGCATTTCGGCGTCGTCGCGCAGGTGCTGGAAGCCCTCTTCCATCGCGGTCTTCGTCATGCTCTGCAGCCAGAGCCGCTTGATCGAGGCCGTCACCGGCTTCGTCTCCGATACGTACTGGAGGATGTACCGGAAAATCAGCTCGCCCTCGCGGCCGGCGTCGCAGGCGTTGATCACCTCGGTGACGTCCTTGCGGCGGATCAGTTTGGAAAGCGTGGAGAGCTGGTTCTTCGTCTTCGGCAGCGCCTTGATGATGAAGGACTCGGGAATGATCGGCAGCGTGTCGAGCGACCAGCTCTTGTAAACGTCGCCCATGTCCTTCGGGGTCGCGAGCGCGACCAGATGGCCCAGCGCGAACGAGAGGATGTATTTCTCGCTCTCCCAGTAGTTGTCGTGCTTCTCGAATTTTCCCGGCAGGGCCTTCATCAGGTCCTGCGCCACGCTGGGCTTCTCGGCGATGATCAGCGTCTTCCCGGCGCCGGGGGCGGCGGGAGTCTTGGCGGACTTTTTCGCGGCCGGCGTTTTGGCGGTCTTGGCGGCGGCTTTCACGGCAGTCTTGGGCATGTCAGGCGTACTTCACCTCTCCCGCCACGAGGGCGGCGTAAAATTCGGAGGGGCTTTCGGCCAGGATCAGGTTCCGGCGGATGTCCGCGTCCGAAAGCAGACGCGAAATCGCGGACAGGGCGCGAATATGGGGCCCCACGGTTTTCGCGGGGGAAAGAATCAGGAACAGCAGGTAGACCGGCTGCTGGTCGATGGCGTCGCACTCGAGGCCGCGTTTCACCGAGCAGGCCGCGATCAGCATTTCGTCCAGGAAGTCGAGCTTGGCGTGGGGAACGGCGAGGCCGCAGCCGATGCCGGTCGACATGAGCTTCTCGCGGTCGGTCACCGCGGCCATGATCCGGTCCCGCGCGTCGAGCCCGTGGACCGTGCATAGGCGGTCGACCATCTCACCCACGACTTCGCGCCACGTGGCCTTCTGCGAGTCCACGATCACGCTTTGCTCGGTCAGTCGTTCGGTCAACTTCATCCGGCCTCCGTTCCCCAAAATGCCCGCCCGCCGCAGGCGATCCACACCCGCCCCGCCGCAGGCGGCCCATACAAAGGGATGCGCAATCTAGAATTATGGGCATCGGGAGGGCATGGGGGCTCCTCCGACCGGCATTCCGGCTAAAACTCCGATCCCAGCGACCAATAATGCCGGGTACCCCGGTAATACCCGCCCAGGCCGTCGACCGACTGGGCCCGGGTGTATTTCAGGATGAATATCCCCAGATTGAGCCTGAGGCCGTATCCGTACCCCATTCCCATCCGGTCCAGGGGGTTCCCGCCGTACCAGGCGCCGCCGTAATCCACGAACAGGTTCCCCATGACGTTGGTAATGGCGAAGGGCACCGGCCAGACGATGGAAAGCTCCCGAACGAAAGGAAACCGGAACTCCAGGTTGGTCAGAAATTTCCGGGTGCCGCGAAAGTCGTAAAACTCGTACCCCCGCAGGGGAAAGTCCAGGTCGGAGAAGTACAGCTCGGTCAGGTTGTCGGGCGCGCGCTGGATGTTGTAGCGGGCGTTGAAGGTATAGGACTCGCCGCCCACGCTGTAGCTTTGCGGGTTCTCGTACCCTGAAACCGCCTCGGAGGCGCCGGCCGAGACGCGGAACGCGAAGGTGTAGCGCCGGTAAAGCTCCTTGTAGAAGCGCAGGTCCACGTCCGCCTTCACATAGGAAAAGTCCTTTTGCAACAGCGGGGGAAGGTACTGCGCCGAAACCATCATGCGCCGCCCGGCCACCGGCCCCACGATGCCCCACTGCGCGTTGTCGTACACCCAGGCCGCTCCCGGCACCAAGCTGTTGACCTCCTCGTGCTCGCGGTAAACGCTGTCGGGATTGCCGGCGCTGTCCAGACTGATGACGAGGTTGAAGTTCCGCTCGGCCAGGCGGGTGAAAACGCCGGCCTCGACCCGGCTGTAGGGCGAAAAGGGATAGCTCACGCCCAGGCCGAAGCCGCGGGATTCGTTGTCGTAGGAGCCCGGCCGACCGTACAAATCCTCCAGCTCGAAGTCCTGCGCCTCGCGGTACGCCGTCACGGTGAAGTCGACGCGGTACGGAAGGTAGGCGTACTGCACGTAGCCGCTGGTGTTCTCCAGCGTCCCGTTGATGGACAGCGCGAAGTTCAACTGCTGGTCGCCCATGAGGTCGCTCAGGGTGAGAAAGGCCAGGCCCCCCGCCCCGTACTGGTTGTCCACGCCCACCGCGGCGCTGGCCCCGTCGAAACTCCACTTGGTCTTGTAGTCCCGGCGGATGAAGCCCGTGTCGGCCTTGTACAGGGAGGTATCGCGCAGGAAGGGCGCCTTCGCCTCGCGCTGGACCGAATCGCGCACCGCCCGGATCGAATCGCGCGCCGCCCTCGCCGAATCCTTTTTGGAAAGAACCTTCGCCGGCGCGGGCTTGAGGGCGCCGGAGGCATGAAGCCGCGAAGCGGCTGAATCATCCGCGGCCGTTGCGCGCAGGCTGTCCGCGCGCGCGCTGTCGGCGCTTTCCGCCGCGCGGGGCTTCTTCGGTTTTTTCTTCGCGGCCCGGGCTTCGCGCGCCGCCTTCGCCTCCGCCGCGCGCAGGCTGTCGGCGTTGTAGCTGTTCAGGTTCCCCCAGTTGGGCGCGCGAAAAAAGCCGGCGCTGTCCTCGCGGCTGACGATGAAGCGCGTCCGCGGAAGCGGCTCCCGAATGCGCTTGTCGAGGGGATCCTTCATCAGGTAGATGTCCCAGCCGCCGGCCTCGAACAGGGAGAAGGCCAGTTGCTTCCCGTCCTGCGACCAGGAGGGCGTGAAGCAGCCCGTGAGCAGGTTGGTCAGGGGCTGGGCCTCCGCGCTCCCCGCCGAGTCCTTCCACAGGTAGAGATTGTCGAGGCCCGAACGGTTCGAGACGAACACCAGCATCGAATCCGAGGGCCCGTACGAGGGCATTTTCTCGTCCCACCGGCCGCCGGCCAGAAGGCCGAGGCTGTCGCCGTTCACCGAAATGCGGTAGATGTCGTTGAAGGACAGGAGGGAATCGAACGGCGCCGGTGCGACTCCGGGCCTGTCGGTCTCGAAGGCGATCCACCGGCCGGAGGGCGAAAACACGGGCTTGTCGTCGTGGGCCTGGTCGAAGGTGAGCCGCCGCGCCGAGTCCGCCTCGAGTTCGTACACATAGATGTCGGTGAATCCGTCCTTGTGGCCGCTGAAGGCGATGCGCTTGCCGTCCCGCGACCAGTTGGGCGAAAGGATGGCCGACACGGCCGGCTTCAGCACGCGCCGCACTTTCCCGTTGGCGGCGTCGAGGATATGGATCACGTCGCGCCCGCCCTGCTTGCTCACCACCGCGAGGGACTTGCCGTCCGGGCTCCAGGTGATCCCCGACTTGAAGGAATGGAAGCTCTCGTGCTCTCCCTGCTTGCCGCCCTGAATCACCGCGCGCGTGACCTTCTCGGTCTTCACGTTGAGGATGTAGATGGCCTCCCAGGATTCGCGGTCGCTGAAAAAGGCGATCTCCTCGCCGTTCGGCGAGAGCGAGGGCTGCAGGTTGTAGAAGGAGCGGTCGCGGCCGTGGTGGGTGAGGCGCCGCGCGACGCCCTTGCCGTATTGCCGCTGGCCCAGTTCGGGCCAATAGAGGCGGCGCAATTCGCGCAGCCAGATCTCCCCCGCTTCCTCCAGGGAGGTTTTCGTGGTCTTTTGGAACGCCTTTCCGACGTCCTCTTCCTTCGCGAGGCTCTGGATGAAGCGGGTCACGGTGCCCTTGCCGTAGACCTCGTCCATGAAATGGAAGAACAATTGCCCGCCCTTGTAGGCCAGGAAACCGCCGAAGTCGGCGACGGGAGGCGCCACGTACCCGAAGGTCGTCGCGTCGATCATGAAGAACTCCGAATTCAGGTCCCACCCCAGCGAGGCGTATTCGGCCAGGCCCTCGTTCACCCAGAGCGGAAAGCCCCCGAACTGGCGCGCGGGGGAACCGCCCACCGGCCCGCCGAACAGCATGTTGAACACCACGGCGTGCACCATCTCGTGCTGGAGCACGTGGTAAAAGTCGCGGTAGCTTCCCTCGAAGGGCAGCACGATGCGGTTCTTGAAGCGCTCGGTGAACCCGCCGATGCCCTCGTCGAGGGCCATCGGGATCACGTTGGTCTGCTCGAACTCGGCGTGGGTGTTGTGCAGGATGATGGGGACGCGCTCGGTCAGCCGATGGCCCACCACCTTGGACACGTTCGCGTACATCTTCTCGACGTTCCCGGCCGCGAACTCCGCGATGGGCGCGCCGCCCTGCGAGAAGTAGATGTCGAAATGCTCGGTCTGGTAATACGACCACTTGAACGAATGGTACTGGACCTTGTTCTGCCCGAAGCCCAGGGCCGCCGCGGGAAAGCCCAGGAGAACGGCGCCCAATACCATCCAGCGCGCGATCCAGCGGGCGAGGAACCGGGTGGAACATGCCGTAGGGGCGACGCACGCGCCGCCCTTAACCGGCATGTTCCACCCGTGACCAGAGCTCGGCGGCCCAGTCCAGCCAGCCTCCCTCGGAAGTGCCGTCGGGAGGGTGCCCCTCGGCGCGCGCGCGCTGGAAGAACCGGCGCATCCCGTGCGCCGGCAACTGGCCCGGCGCGACCGCCGTGTCCCCCAGGTAGCCATAGGTCAGGGGGCAGCCCAGCAGGGGGCATACCAGCCGCGTGAGCCGGCCCCACTCTCCCATGCCGAGCACGCAACTGATGGAGTATTCGCCGGAGATGCGGCGGGCGAGATGCAGGAGGGCCTCGGCTTGCGCGCGCGCGGCGCGCGCGTCCGCGTCGAGGGTCACGGCGACCTTCACCCCTGCCGGGTGGTGGTCGCGCATCTTGTCCAGCGTGCGGTTCCACGCGGCGAAGGCCGCGGCGGCATCGCCCGCCGGAGGGGCGAAGGCATGATGCGAAAGCAGGGTCCCGATGCCCGCGCGGCGGAGCGCCTCCAGCGTATCCGCCCCGATGCCGGCGATCTCCTCGATCTCGAGGTCGGCGAAATCGCAGGACCCGGGCGGCAGGGCCTTCCAGATGGCTTCGCGCTCCCGCGCCGCGGAGTCTTCCCAGGCGCCGCCGTCCCGGCGCAGCCGCAGCGTGAACACCACGGGGCCGTCGAAGGCCTGCCGGTTTTTTTCGGCGGTGAAGTCCTGAAGCACCGGCAGGATATCGGGAAAGGGCACGCCGTCGGCGCGCAATTCCACGCCGCCGCACGTCCAGAGGTCCTCGGGATATCGGCGCGACGCGAGCATTTCGGCCGTGAGGATTCCCAAAATGCGGGGGGAAGGGAGGTGTTTTATAACTTGGGCGGCGATGCCTGGCATTGCCCCAATATCTACAAAACAGCCGCGTGGCGGACGCGTCCGTCCGCATAAATCCGGACGGCTCCTCCTCCTCGCGCTCATGGGCTGCGCCGCCGTCGCGGTCGCGCGCGCGGAATCGGCGGAGACGGCGGGCACGGCCGTCATCCGGCAAGCGCTGGACGGAACCCTGCGCATGGAATACGCGGAGGCCGAGGCGCTTATTTTGGAAGGCCTGCCCTCCTCCCACCCCGCCCAGGCGTATTATGCCGGGACGATTTGCATGAACCGTTTTCTCGACTGGGGCGACACCGCGGCCCTGGCCCGCGCGGAGCGCTATTGGGCCAAGCTTTCCCCGCACGGCGACCCATCGCCCGGGTACCGGAACGCGGCTCCCGATGAGGTCCGGCTCTACCGCGGGTTGGCAGGGTTCCAGTTGTCCTACGCGTCCTCCCTGCGGGGGGAGCACCTGCGCCCGGCGACCCTCGCCCTCGTCGCACGCCGGCAACTGCTTCCGGTGGACCGGCCCGAAGCGAGCGCCACTTTAATGCTCTATGATTATTATCGGGCCCAACTATTGGGAAAACTCCCATTCGTGGGGGAAAAGGAGTTCCCGGTCAAGGCTTTCCGGCAGGTCGCGGACGTTTCGCCGCTGCGCGACCTTTTCCTTTCGTCGCTGTTCTGGGTCCTGGTGGAAAAGGGCAAGGACAAAACCGCTTCCGGCGAGGTCCGCGCCGAGAATCTGGGAGCCGCCCTTCGCATTGCCGACGCGTTTCTGGAACGGTATCCGGGCAATCGCATGGGAAGGGAAATGCGCGGGAGCGTTCTGTATTGGGCCGGTCGGTTCCAGGAGGCCCGCGAGGAGTATGAAAATTTGCGGGAAGACTACCGGAAGCTCCGAAAATCCCCCGAACGCCTGCCCTTGGGGTACTACCGCGCCACGGGCAACCTTGCGCGGGTTTATGCCGCGCTCGGGATGCGCGCGGAGGCGGATGCCCGCTTGGCCGAGTGGAATCGGGCGGAGCGGTCGGGGACCGGACCTTGGCTCCCGGCGAGCTTGAAAGAGGATTTAAAGGCGAGACGGTAGAGGGCGGCGGGGCAGCCGCCCGAGTGCGTTTTTGCCTGTATTTAATGGCCTCTCGCGGTTACGCTTGCTATATTAGGGAGCCCAGAATAATCCGAAATCATTCCATCGATAAAAGCCCCGGCTCACTCCGGGGCGTGGAGCCCGGTTGATGTTGTCCCCCTCCCCTTCGCCCGCTGAAGGCGGCGCGCTTTCCACGAAACCGATCGAAGAGCTCGATTCCGTAACCATCCGCTTCGCCGGCGACTCGGGCGACGGCATGCAGCTTACGGGCACCCAGTTCACCGACGCCTCCGCGCTGTTCGGCAACGACCTCGCTACGATGCCCGACTTTCCGGCCGAGATCCGCGCGCCCGCGGGCACGGTCGCGGGAGTCAGCGCGTTCCAGATTCACTTTTCGTCACGGGATATAAAAACTCCCGGGGACGACCTCGACGTGCTGGTGGCCATGAACGCCGCCGCCCTGAAGGCCAACATCGCCGACCTCGAGGTCGGCGGCATCCTGGTGGTCGACCTCGCCGGCTTCGGCGAGAAGGACCTCGAGAAGGCGGAGTACCGCTCCAACCCGCTGCACGACGGTTCACTGACCGGCTATCGGCTGATCGAGGTGGACATCACCCGCCTCACGGTGGGCGCGGTGGAGCACACCGGGCTCAAGGGCCGCGGCGCCGAGCTGTGCAAGAACTTCTTCACGCTGGGCATGATGTACTGGCTGTACGACCGCCCCGTGGAGCACACGCTGACGTGGATCCAGTCGAAGTTCGGCCCGAAGACGAAGTACAAGGACAAGCCCGAGATCGCGGCCGCCAACCAGGCCGCGCTGCTCGCGGGCTTCAACTACGCCGAGACCGTCGAACTGTTCGCCAGCCACTACCGCGTGAAGAAGGCCAATCTCCCGGCCGGCAAGTATCGCAAGATCTCCGGCAACGAAGCCACGGTGTTCGGCCTGATCTCGGTCGCGCAGAAGGCCGGCCTTGAGATCGTGTACGGCAGCTATCCCATCACGCCCGCCTCCGACGTGCTGCACGGGCTGTCCCGCCAGAAGCACTTTGGCGTGCTGACCTTCCAGGCCGAGGATGAAATCGCCGCGATGGCCTCTATCGTGGGCGCCGCCTACGGAGGCGCGCTCGGCGTCACGGCCACCTCGGGCCCGGGCATCTGCCTCAAGTCCGAGGCGATGGGCCTCGCGGTCATGACCGAGCTGCCGATGGTCGTCATCGACGTGCAGCGCGGCGGGCCCAGCACCGGTCTGCCCACCAAGACCGAACAGTCGGACCTTTTGCTCAACATGTTCGGCCGCTCGGGCGACAGCCCGCTGCCGATCGTGGCCGCGAAATCCCCGGGGGACTGCTTCGACATGGCCTACGAGGCGGGCCGCATCGCGCTCAAGTACATGACCCCCGTGGTTCTGCTCACGGATGGCTACATCGCCAACGGTTCGGAACCCTGGCTGATCCCCGATCCCGAAACCCTGCCGCCCGTCAAGGTGAACCGCGTGACCTCCAAGTCGGGGACGGAATTCCTCCCGTACGAGCGCGACAAGGAAACGCTGGCCCGGCCTTGGGCCATCCCGGGCACCCCGGGCCTGGAACACCGCATCGGCGGCCTCGAGAAGGCGCAGCAAACCGGCAAGATCTCTTACGACCCCGACAACCACGACGCCATGACCCGCGAGCGCGCGGCCAAGGTCGCCGGCATCGCCAAGGATATCCCCGCGCAGGCGATCGAGGGCGACCCCTCCGCCGACCTGCTGGTGGTCTCATGGGGCGGCACTTACGGCACCGTGTCGACGGCGGTCTTCGACTGCAACGCAAACAACATCAAGGTGGCGCACGTCCACATCCAGTACCTCAACCCCTTCCCCGCGAACCTGGGGCAGATCCTGGGCTCGTACAAGAAAATCGTCATCCCCGAACTGAACATGGGCCAGTTGCGCATGCTTCTCTCCGGAACCTTCGGCGTCGCCGCCGACGGCATCAACCTCGTGCGCGGCAAGCCCTTCCGCGTCTCTTACCTCGTGGACAAGTTCCAACGCATCGTGAAGGCCCTCTCATGAGCACGACCCTCGCCACCCCTGAAAACCCCGCGCCCGAAGCCCCGGCCGGCCTCACCCGCAAGGACTTCGCCTCCCCCGTCGCCATCCGCTGGTGCCCGGGCTGCGGCGACTACTCCATCCTCACCGCCGTCCAGGGCGTGCTCCCCACGCTCGGCCTGGCCAAGGAAGACTTCGTGTTCGTTTCGGGAATCGGCTGCTCCAGCCGCTTCCCTTACTACATGAACACCTACGGCTTCCACACCATCCACGGGCGCGCGCCCGCGGTGGCGACCGGCGTGAAGCTCTCCAACCCCAAGCTGCAGGTGTGGGTCATCACCGGCGACGGCGACGCGCTGTCGATCGGCGGCAACCACTTCATCCACGCGTTGCGCCGCAACCTGGACGTGAAAATCATCCTGTTCAACAACCGCATTTACGGCCTCACCAAGGGCCAGTACTCGCCCACCTCCGCGGTCGGCACGGTCAGTCCCTCGACGCCGTTCGGCTCGGTGGACCAGCCGCTCTCGCCGCTGAGCCTCGCGCTCGGCGCCGAAGCCAGCTTCGTCGCGCGCACGTCGGACAACGACGTGAAGCACATGACCGAGGTGTTCACCGCGGCGGCGGCCCACAAGGGATCGGCGCTCATCGAGGTGATGCAGAACTGCGTGATCTTCGCCGACAAGGTCCACGAACCGTACTACGGCCGCACCACCAAGCAGGACAACCTCGTGTACCTGCAGGACGGCAAGCCCCTGCGCTTCGGCAAGGAACTGGAAAAGGGCCTGGTGCTGAACGGGCTCAGCCTCGAGGCCAAGGAAAACCCCGCGGACGCCGAGGTGCTCGTGCACGACTCCAAGGAATCCTCGGGCACGCTGGCCTTCATGCTCTCGCGCATGGCCCATCCCGAATACCCCGTGCCCGTGGGCGTGTTCCGCGACGTCGAGCGCCCGACCTACACCGAGAGCGTGCGCGCCCAGATGGAGGCCACCAAGGCCAAGTCCCCCGCGCCCGACCTCGGCAAGCTGTTCAACTCCGGAAGCACCTGGACGGTCGAGTAAGGCCGGTTCGAGGTGCATTTTTCCGGAAGGATCGACGGGGTCCTCAAAACCGATACGCTTACCCTGACGGTTCGAAATTCCGCCCTTTTGTTGCCACGGTAATCCGGAATTTCGAGGTTCCTGAACCCGGATCAATGACCGGCGGCCCGGCGCCGTGTATTTTCCAGGCATGTTCCTCACCCTCCTGCTCGTAACCTTCGCGATCGCCCTAGGCGTATCCTTCCTGGTGGTCCGCCTTTTCACGCCCTCTCTCGCCGCGATCCTGCAGCGCATCATTTCCGATGCCATCAGCGAGGCATGGCTCAAGTACCTGAAGTTCGCCATCTACGTGGTGGGAATTTCCAAGGGCGTGCGCATCTACGACCTGGAACGCTACGTGAGTCCTGAGCGCTTTGAAAAGGGCGCCCCCGTGCTGGAACTGAACCGCAACCGCTGGGTACTCGAGGTCTACCGGACCGTGATCGAATCGCTGCAGGGCATCGCGTGGCTGCTGCTGGTCTTCTTTGTCTTCGCCCTGATCGCCTACGTGATCGTGCGGGGGCTGGAACTGCGCAAAAGAACGGATTAGATAAAGCCCCGTGGATTCCACGCCCGCGCCGTTGTAGAATAAGGGTAGGCCCTCCTGGAAGGGGCCGGAACCTTCGGCACGGGACGTGAACGTGGAACCAGCGCAAGAATCCTTCCATTGGTGGAAGCACGGGGTCATCTACCAGATCTATCCCCGGTCGTTCCAGGACTCGAACGGTGACGGCATCGGGGACCTCGAGGGCATTCGCCGCCGGATCGGGTACCTGAAAGAACTCGGCATCGCCGCCGTATGGCTGTCGCCCATGTTCCCCTCTCCAATGTTCGATTTCGGCTACGACATTTCGGACTACACCGGCGTGGACCCGCTGTTCGGAACCCTGGAAGATTTCGACGCCCTGCTGAACGACCTGCATGCGGCCGGGATCAAGCTGCTGCTCGACTTCGTGCCCAACCATACCTCGCATCTGCACCCGTGGTTCCTGGAATCGCGCTCTTCGCGGAACAATCCCAAGCGCGACTGGTACCTGTGGCAGGATGCGCGGCCCGACGGATCCGCGCCCAATAACTGGCTGGCCCAGTTCGGCGGAAGCGCCTGGGAATGGGACGAGGCCACCGGGCAATACTATTACCACGCTTTCCTCAAGGAGCAACCGGACCTGAACTGGCGCAATCCCGAAGTCGAGAAGGCGATGTTCGACGTGCTGCGCTTCTGGCTCGATCGCGGCGTCGACGGCTTCCGCGTGGACGCCCTCACCCATCTGATCAAGGACATTCACTTGCGGGACAATCCCCCCAACCCCGACTACCACCCGCGTCAATCGGATTATGACCAGCTGCTGCCGGCCTATTCCGCCGACCAGCCCGAGATCCACGACATCGTGCGACGAATGCGCCGCGTCCTGGATGCCTACCCCGAGCGGATGATGGTGGGAGAGGTGTACCTGCCCGTCAACCGGATGATGGTGTACTACGGCACCGACGACAGCCGGGGAGTGCACCTCCCGTTCAATTTCCAGTTGATCACCTTGCCTTGGAACGCCCCGCAGATCGCCGCCGCCATCGACCAGTACGAGGGGGCCTTGCCCGCGCACGGGTGGCCCAACTGGGTGCTGGGCAACCATGATCAGCCCCGTATCGCCAGCCGCGTCGGCGCGGACCAGGCCAAGGTGGCCGCCCTCCTTCTGCTAACGCTGCGGGGAACGCCGACCGTTTACTATGGGGACGAAATCGGCATGCGCGATGTGCCCATCCACCCCGACCAGGTGCGCGATCCGCAAGGGCTGAACATGCCGGGGAAGAACCTCAGCCGCGACCCGGCGCGGGCCCCGATGCAGTGGGACGGGGGGCCAGGCGCCGGATTCACGGGAGGGACGCCCTGGTTGCCGCTGGACCGGAACTTCCCGCGCGTCAATGTGGAGAGAGAGCGCCTGGACCCGCACTCCCTCCTGGCCTTTTACCGGCACCTGATCGCCCTACGAGCGCGCGAACCCGTCGTCGCGGAGGGGGCCTACGCCCCGTTTTACGCGGACACCCAGGTCATCGCCTTTCTGCGGGAAAATTTGGGTCAACGCTTGCTGGTCGCTGTGAATCTCACGCACAAGCCCTGCCATGTGGGCCGCCACGTGCCGCCGGGGACCGTGCTGATCGGCACCGTGCCGGAGCGCGAGGGAGAGCGCGTCGAAGGAACACTGGGCCTGGCCGGCGACGAGGGGCTTATTCTGAGGCTAGAGACAGGCTCTTCCTAGCGAAATACGCCCGAGCGACTCGAGGTGCGCCCGCCCGGCGCCCCAAAGGAAAGCCAGAAGCAGAGGAAGAAGCACAAACCTGGGACTACACCGTAAGGAGGTCGGAGTGTGTGGAACCCCGACCCAGGCTGGTTTCACCCAGTAAATACAGGCCTTCCAGTTCCGCATCCTCGTTTGTGGGAAAAGCGCGGGTTTCCAGATGAGCCTCCAGCCCGTCGACGGCGAGGCGCAGGGAACCCAGGTCCCGCTTGATGTAGCCGCGGGTTTGCAGAAAGGAGGCGTGGTCCAGCGCGCGTTGCGTGATCTCCGGAGGGGTTCCCATATCGTCGAGCAGCGTGCCCAGGGAAGCCTTCAGGGAATGGAAGTCGCGCCGACCGCCGTTTCCGACCAAGGCGATGCCGGCGGCTTTCATGTCGCGGTGGATTCCGCGCGCGGCCTGCCGCGGGGTAAACTCCAGCAGGGGCTCCTGCGGGCCGCGGGCTTCGCATGCCGCCTTCAGTTCGAGGAGCAGGCGCGGCGGCAGGGGCTTCACGGTTTCCTTTCGGTTCTTGGCGGCGCCCCAGCGCAAGGTGACGAGCCCGGCCGCGAAGTCGACGTCCCCCACGCGGAGAGAGGCGATGGCCGAGCGCCGCAGGCCGCTGAAGGCGGCGACCCGATAAACGAGTCGCCGGGCGGGCGGCGCGGCGTCCAGCAGGGCGCGAAATTCCCCGGCGTCGAAGGCGCCTCGTTCCCGGCGCGGGCGACGATCCAGGGAAGTGAAGGACTCCAGGGGATTGGAAGAGACCCGCCCCCGGTCCCGGCACCAACTCAGGAAACTGACCATGGCCCAGGCATGATGGTTGACGGTATTGGGCGCGAGCCCGCGCGCCAACCGGTCCGTGTTCACGGCGGAGAAGGCGTCGTAGCGGATTTCATCCAGCGTCTTGACGCCCAGAACGCGCACCCATTCGCGCAATTGCGAGCGGCGATGGGCGAGATGTTCCGCGGACCAGGCCAGGCCGCCCTTGCCTCCCGCGTGCTTGCCCCATTTGAGATAGTCCTCCAGGTGTTTCTCGACGGGCAGCGTCGAGGCTTCGGTCATGCCGCGTTCGGCCATGCGCAGACGGATCATGTGCTCCTGGATCAGTCCGTCCACGAGTTGGCGCGTGGATGCCTCGCTGAAGGTGCCGGTGCCGTGCACCCAGGGCTGTCCCGGAAGCTGATAGCGATAAGGCCAGCGGGGGTAATACCCTCCCGCCTTGCGCTTGCGCCGCGGCCCGATGTATACGCGCAGCCGGTCGTTCATCCCGCGCCCCCGCGGGGAATGGATTTCTCCAGCCATTCCTCGACGACCCGGCGCGGCCAGATCTTATGGGCCGTCGGGTGCGGACGAACGCCGTCGGGGAACATGCCCTTCTTGATGAGTTCCTCGAGGGTGGTATGGCCGAAGGGAAGAACCTTCGACAGCTCCGGCTTGGTGTAGGCGAGGCGAAACCTGAGGTCCTCGCGGGCCTCGCGTTTGCGGCCCGCGCGGGGCCCGGCTTTTTGGGGCATCACCGCGGCCCCTTCGACATGATTTTTCATCGGGCAGTCCCTTGTAACGAGGCACTCTTTTGCTTTGCTTTTTTTAAAGCACGTGGTTTTTTATATAATCTCGTGATTTCCGGAACGCAAGTAATATCTGATAATTCCCCGTCGCGACGCGGGCAGGATTTGGTAAAGCCGCGCCGAGAGCGCGCAGACGGAACGCGCCCGGCGTGGCGAAGGTCGCCGTCGGGATGGGCCGACGCCATGGCGGCGTCGTTCCGGTCGAGGACGGGATTCCCGGGGGAGGCGGAACGGGGTTCCTGGACGAAGGCGATCGGCTTCATGGCTTTGAATGTACTGCTATTAAGTGCAGTATAACTAAACGGATGACAAAGTGAAGTATCATTTTTCACAGATTTTAGGCATTTATGAGATTTTATAATTAATTGTTTGAACAAATGAACTGCGATTGGCCCTGGCTGTGAATCTATGAGGGACGAGGGTCCGGATCCCGAGCGGTGCATGCGATCAAGGTAGGCGGCCCGCCCCGCTTTTTACCAAGAGAAACAGTGACGCGCGTGATTAGTGATTCTGAATTCCCGGGACGCTCCCGTCGAAAACGCGCGCGCCGCGGCGAAGAAGCGCATGATTACCATTAATATTGTTTGTAATTCTATTCGATAATTTATTTCGGTTTCGCGCCGGCCCGGAGTAGGTTTCCCCCATGGGAAAACCTTCAACCCCGGAGCGGTTATGAAATTCAAGATCTTGTCGGCCCTGCTTCTGGGCCTGGCGGCGTGGCCGCTCCAGGCCCAGGAGGACTATAGCCAGTGGGCGTTCTCGCGCGGCATCGCGATCAACACCAATGCCACCGGCGCCAACGTGGCTTCCTCCAATGCGTATGATTTTCCCCTGCTGATCCGCCTCACCAAGGCGCAGGGAGAGGTGTTCGCGAATTCCAGGGCCAACGGCGCCGACATCCGCTTCACCCTCGAGGACGGGGTCACCCGTTTGCCGCACCAGATCGAGCGTTGGGATTCCGTGAACCAGGTCGCCGCCATCTGGGTGCGCACGACCATATACGGCTCGGATTGGACTCCCACCGGGATCCGCATGTATTGGGGAAATGGCATGGCGGCCGACAGTTCGAGCGGCCCCAAGGTGTTCAACGACGCCAACGGCTTCCGCGCGGTCTGGCACATGGGCAATAAATTCACCATTCCCGACCGCGCGAACGCGGTCGCCTCCGCCGGCGGCGGCGGCACCCTCATGCGGCGGGATCAGATGCTGGCCGTGACGCCCACGCCCGGACTCATTGGCTTCGCGGACTCTCTTCGGGGCAACGGCCTCGGGGACGACGGCGACCATTTGCAGGTCGGGACGCTTCTCGCTCCGGGCGGCGACGGTAGCGCCACGCTTACTATGTGGGTCAAACCGGACGCAGGCGGAGCCAGCACCCTCGCCTTTTTCGGCAACTCCGGCGCCAACGACATTTTCAGCCTGGGCCGTTCCGCCAGCGGCAAGGTCATGGCGCGCATCAAGGGAGCCTCGGACCGCACGGTGTACGGTCCCGATGCAAGCCTGACGCCGGGCGAGTGGCAGATGATCGCCGCGGTCACCAACGGCAGCACGCTCACCCTGTATCGCAATGGCGTGCAGATCGCCAGCGGCACCGGTTCCAATTTCACCAACGTCAGCCGCTCCCTGAACTTCATCGGCAGATCCGGGATCACCAGCGACAGCGCCTTCGGCGGCCTGATCGACGAGGTGACCCTGTCGAAAGTGGCGCGCTCGGCGGAGTGGATCCGCCTGGCCTATGAAACCCAGCGTCCCGAAAATTCGGCCGTGACCATCGGCGCCTTGATAACCGGGGCCTTGGACATTCCCTACCTCCACTCCAACGAGATCCGTCTGGGAAACCCCGCCAATTACGTCCATGCCGAGCATCTCTCCTGGAGATCGCGCATGGTCGACGGAATGCCCGGGGATGATAACGAACTGCAAGTTTACGCCTCCGCCATCTACCTGAACCGGAACGCGCCGGAGGGAACGGTTACCACGATGCTCAGCCCCCAAAGCATCCATACCCCTCGCATCTATGCGACGGAGGTAGTCTCCACCCCGAAGTGGGAGGTTCCCGACTACGTCTTCGAAAAGGATTACGTGCGTCGCAGCCTGGGAGATCTCGAGGCCTTCGTGCGCGAGCACAAGCACCTGCCCGATATCCCGAGCGCTTCGGAGATGAAGAAGGGCGTCGATCTCGCCGAGCTGAACCTGCGCCTGTTGAAGTCCGTGGAGGAACTCTCGCTCCACGTGATCGACCTGGCCAAGGATCTCAGCGCCCAGAAACACCACAGCGCGGAACTGGAAAAGAAGGTTCTCGCGCTCAAGGCCGACTAGAAGCCCGAAAGGATCGCGGGCAGCCGCCTGTCCGCTCCGGAAAAAACACCCCGAACCGAAAGGACGTTTGACATGAAACCCTGGATACTTCCCGCCCTCTCCCTGGCCGTCGCGCTCGCGGCGCTGACGCTTTCCTGGACCCACCGCGGGCCGCGCATCGCCTATGCCGAAACCTCCGCGCTGGTCACCGAGTTCGAAGGATCGCTCAAGGCGCGCAAGGAATTCGAAGCCCTTCAGCAGGAATGGGACAAGAACCTGGACTTGCTGAACGACTCGCTTCTCGCCGCCGCGAGCCGCATGAAGGCCGGCTATGACAAGGCTCCCGCCGCGGAACGCGCGCGCATGCGCGCCGATCTCGAGGCGCGCAACCAGGAAATGCAGCGCTACGCCAACGCCGTTCGCAAGATGTCCCAGGAGAAGCAGGAGGCGCTGATGGAGCCCGTGCTGAAGAAGGTGAACAGCTACCTGGATCTGTGGGGCCGCGAGCACGGTTACGACCTGGTGCTGGGCACCACCAACGGGGGCAATATCCTCCAGGCCGATACCCGGCTCAACGTGACGCGCCGGGTGTTGGACGAAATGAATGCGCATTATCGCGACCTTCCGGAGGCCACGCCCCCGAAGAAGAAGGACGCCGACGCCCTTTCGGCCGTGACGCCGGCCAAGGCCCGCTGAGGATCGACGCATGACGCGCCTCCTTCCTTTCGCCCTGCTGGCGGGACTCGCGTTTCTCGCGGGGTGCCGGTCTCCCCGGGTAGGGGAACTGGCCCGCGAGATGCGAGGCCCCGCCTACGCGCGCACGCTCACGACGCCGCACCACGTTCTGGAGGTGCGGTATTTGCCCCGGGCCTTGCGGCTCGCGGGAGAATTCGGGCTGTCCGACTCGACCCGCCTCACCCCCGCGCTCCGAGACAGCCTGGCGGAACTCAGCGGCGCGGCGGAACTGGTTTTCGTGATGCGGCTGGCGCCCAAAGACGAGGAGGCGGATCCGACGTTCGCCAACGACGTGGTGTATGGGAGGCTGAGCGGCTATGCGAGCTACGCGGAGGCGCAGCAGGCCTATGCCTCGGGCTTTCAGGAACGCATTTGGCTCGAGGCGGACGGGCGCAAGATCCCGCTGGCCGGCTACCAGATGGAAAACAGCTATGGGATGTCGCCCGCGCGCACGTTCCTGCTGTCCTTCCCGGAATTCGGCGCGCTTCGGAAGGCCCGGACCGTGCAACTCGTACTGGACGACATCGTGCCGGGCATGGCCCGTCAAAAGATCACCTGGAAACTGCCTGTGGGGAAATATGACGACGCGATTTAAAACCTGGAAGAAAACCCTGCTGCTGCTGGCGGCGGTTCCCGGCCTGTGCCTCGCCCTGAGCAGCGGCCCCGCCATGCCCGAATACAACGACTTCGAGTCCGTCGAGAATCCCGACATGGTGAACCTCTCCACCGGCGACTTCTCCTACTCCATCCCGGTCATGACCGTTCCCGGTCCGGGACTGGGTTTTCCCCTGAACTTGAGCTACCACGCCGGGATCACCCCCGAGCAGGAAGCCTCCTGGGTGGGCCTCGGCTGGAACCTGCAGGCCGGCGCAGTGACTCGCCAGATCAACAACCTGCCCGATGACTTCAAGGGAACGCTCATCGAGGAACGTGTCAAGAGCCAGCACATCCACGGCTGGTATGCCTCCGCTTCATGGGGACCCGCCACGGTGGGAATTTCGTGGGACACCGAGGTTGGCACGGGAGGCATGGTGGGCATCGGGCTCAAGATTCCCAGCACGCCCTTCGGAGTAGGCGTCCAGGCGGGCGTGAATGGCGTGTTTGAGGGCATCGGCATCTCGTTATCCGCCGGCATTCCGGTCGGCCCCGCAGGGCCCGGAGGCCTTCAGGGCGGGGCCAATATGTCCATCGGAGTGCATTCCAAGCGGGGCGTTACGCAGGGCATTTCCGCGTCGGCGTCCATCAAGCAGGGCTCCGGCCCCGACAACAAATACTTCTCCAGCAATAGCCTTTCCTTGGGCAGCATCGGGGTTTCGCTTTCGTCGAAAACCGGGGTCAGCGCTGGTGCCAGCGCGGGTATGGGGGCATCCTCCAGTGCTTCGCTGAAGGGAAATGTGTTTAGCACGTCGAGTTCCGGTTTCCTGCCTGTACCCACTCCCTGGGGACCCGTCATGCTGGGGTGGGGCACGTGGGACGTATACATCGACGGCCTCCAGGAGGACCGCTATTACGGGTTCCTCCATCTGGACACCGCCAGCATGGGCTGCCGGTCGAGCGACCCCGCCTCCTGCTATCGCACCACGGAACAGTACGAGGATCGGTGCAAGGGCTGCGAGACGAAATACCGCAACAAGAAAATGGACTATAATAACGGCGAGGAGTATTCCCTGCTGGCGGACGAGTCGCAGGAGCACTGGTTCCAGATGGGATACACCGGCGAGGACATCTATGCCGTGCAAACCCAGGGCATGTCCGGTTCCTTCAAGCCTTATCGCCCCGAGGACGGCGACTACTACTCCTTCCTTTCCAACCAGGATTACAACTATCAGGCGACTTGCCTCGGATTCGCCGGCTGGCTCGGGAGGAAGTGCCGGCGCATCTCAACGACGGAATACGAAAAGATGATGGAAGGCGGGTTCACATTAAGCTCCGTTTTCCTTAGCCAGCGCAACCTTCACTCCACGAATTCATCCAGATACGAGAATCTCGTGTGGCGTTTCAATGAGGAATCGGGCGGAGGATTGTACACGAACCCCGCGAACCGCGACACCGGAGCGGTGGTGGCCGCCGCGTCGAAAAAGATCGAGCCCCTATACAATGCGAACAAGAAGATCGCGGGCTGGGTTCTCACGAGCGTGGATGGCGTGCGGTACATCTACGGGTACGCGCAGTACAACTATTTCCTCCAGAACATTTCCAGCGCCGAGGCCAACCTTTCCAACTGGACGCGGCGCGAGACTCCGGCCTACGCTTACGCTTGGCTCCTGAAGGCGATACTCTCGCCGGATTATGTGGCCACGGCTGGCGGGACCCGCGACACTGTTGAAGGCGTCACCGGACCGGTCCGGTACCCCAAGCAGGGCGACATCGGCGGGTGGGTGCTGTTCAAGTATACTCCCCGACAAACAGCCGGGTGGATGTCTCCCGTAGGCCGGGTGAGCGACCCGACCTCCTTCAGCGTCGGCGCGAAGATTCCAAGCTCTTCTCTCCCCAAGCCGGAGGGATATACGGCCTCGCTGGGCATCAAGAGCATCGCCTACCTCGACACCGTCGAAACGCCCACGCACTTCGCGCGGATGGACATCGCGGCGGAGGGGCGTGACGATGCCATCCCGCCACTGCTCGACAGCCTGGGGTTCAACGCGGATTACCAGAGCCTCGGGTCCGTGAGCCCCTCGCTTTCCTGCCCCTTAAACACCCTAGTCCTTCAGCGGTTCGATTACCGCATCAAGGTCCCCAAAGAGGATCTTCCCGACAATACGCCCGTCTCCATTGTCATCCGGAGAAAAAGCTGGGTGATCAAGAAGAAATACGACAGCTTCTGGTATAAGGTTTTGAACGTCGAGCCGATCCCTTATTGCAAGGAGACGACGAAGGAAGAAATCGTCCATACGGCGCAGGTGGACAACGATTTTGGAGACGCCCAGAACTACTGGATCGATTTGCCGCAGGCTACCACCGAGATATCCCACGTGCGCGTCGTGCTGGGCGGGAGCGAAAACGCCCCGGGATCGGCCTCCCGCCTGTCCTATCTGAAGGGAATCACGCTGTACAACAAAGCCACCGGGACGGAGGTTTCCGCCGTTCGGTTCACCTACAACTACTCCCTCGCGACGGAGACGCCCAACAGCGAAAGCTCCCTTCTTACGGATGACGGAGGGTACAAGGGGCGCTTGACCTTGAAGTCGGTCCATCTCGGCGCGACGTCGGGCGGTCCATGGAACCCGCCCTATCTCTTCGACTACCACGACGTCAACACAGCCTACAACGCCGACAAGAAAGACTATTGGGGCTATTACTGCAACACGTGCAGCCAAAGCAAGCGCGTCCCGGACGGCAGCGCGGCGAAATGGAACCTGAAGCGCGTCACCACACCGGCTGGAGGCGAGATCGAGGTGGCTTACGAGCCCAAGCGGATCCACTACTCCGAGGCGATCCCGACAGTCTTCGACGGTGATGACGTAGGCCAATACTTTACCGTGGATAATCAGACTCTCACGGTGAACAACGATGTCGGCAACGCGCGCGGGTTACCCTTCGATGCCCGTCCGCTGATCGACGCCCGGCGGATCCCGCAGGAGGTCGCCACCAATTTCCATTCCAAGTACGTGTCCTTCGTCGGGCGTTTCGACCTGCGGCATAACAGCGAAGATATCGCCAACATGAATTTGCATTCGGTCATCACGCGCCTGGGAACCCCATCCTACTACTTGCTGGAGATGCCGGGTCTATTCGCGCAGATGGGTTCTGACAAAAGGTTGTACTACGGCCTCACCGACCCGTCTACGGTTTCAGGCGCGACGACGCTGACTTCGTCGCGCGTCTCCTGTCCCTCAGGCTGGTCCTGCAGCCGCTACGTGGGCCTGACCTCCACATCCGCCTTCACGGACGTGAAGTATCTCCACGCACGAAAGGACTATTTCGGCCCTCCTTTGAGTCAATATCTGTTCCATGCGATCTGGAAGGATCCCATTTGGGCCCGCCTGTGGGCGGTGTACGAATCCAATCCCACCCCCACGGCGGATGCCGCCCCATTCGGAGGAGGCGTGCGGGTATCCCGCGTGACCTTCGTGGAACCTCTGACCTCGCGACAGCACTCTATTCGCTACAGTTACGACGAGGGCGCCACGCCCACGCAACCGGGAACCCTATCGAACTACTCCCTAGGCATTCGTGCGTCGCAAGTCAGCGGAGAAAAAGCCTATCTGGGGAGCCCGAACGTGCTTTACGGCAAGGTTCGCACTTCACACTATGTGGGCGAAGCCTTCCAGTACGCCTCCGAGTACCGGTTCATCACTAGCAAGGACCTGCCCGTGCTGATTCGGTCGTCCAAGGTTTCCACGACCGGCCTGCATTCGCAAGTGCGCATCCTGGACCGTTCCGCCCTCTGGGGCAGCCTGTGGCGCAAGACGGACTATACCGGCTCAAACGCCGTAGCGCGCGTCGAAAAGACGAAGTGGTCCGCCCGATTGAACGACACCTGGAAAAGTCTGCTGGGCCTTACCGGCACCGACCTTAACCTGGTCAAGGACGGGGAGACGGTACTGGAGGCCAACGACACGGAGATGAAGGTTTTTGCCGCCAACTCCGTTCAGTCCCAGTATTTCGGCGTCTCGCAGAAACTCTGGAGCAACCGGTTCGTGCCTTGGCAATGCGATGCGCTTGAGGAGGAGAACAAGCAAGCCTGCATTCTCAGCGCGGGCGGCGTCCAATCGACTCAAATCGGCGTTATCCGCATCGCGCCGTTCGTGCGCCGTTCGACCATCACCCAGGACGGCCTGCCGCAGGCCACGGAGAACAATCTCTTCGACTTCCTCACGGCCGAGCCGCTGCTTCAGATCCAACGGAACCGCAAACCCAACGGGTCCGACGAGTACTACGCGACGCTGAAATCGCTGACCCACCATCATGAAGCCGCCGACGCCGTCTACGCCGGCATGAAGGCCCGCAACATGCTTTCGCAGGAGTTCTCCACCACGGTGTTCCGCTTCGACTCCGATCCCGCTTCGAAGGACTTCACCAGCCTGCCTTCCGGTGATCTGCGCAAGGTGGTCGCCTCGGAATTCACGACCTGGAAAGACGCCAAGGCCGGCGATAGCGTCCAATACCGCAAGTACGAGACCTTCAACCTGAAGGACACAGTGGGCTACATGTTCGCTTTGCCGACTCCTTCCACCGAGACGCATCCCCACTACCGATCCGGCGGCAAATACGAGGAGTACGATGCTTTCGGACACCCGGTGGATTTCAAGAACGCCCTCGGCGTGCATAACGCGCAGATCTTCGGGTATGGCGAGGCCTTGCCCACGGCCTTCGCGGCGAACGCCAAGCGTGATCAAGTGTATTACCAGAGCTTTGAATTGACGAACGAGCTCGGCCTGATCGGCGGATGGGGCGTGGTAACTCCGGCACGCTCTTACACGGGATCCCATTCCTTGCTTTCGCGAAATTGTCTGGAGACCGGAGTCCCCGCCAAGGCGGGGTGCGGCAGCTCCTGGGCGTCGATGTTCCCCCTCCGCGACCTGGAGTTCAACCAGACCTACGTGGCCTCCGCCTGGTACTATGACGACTACGCTGGCTCCAATCCCGACAACGTCAACGACTCCACCATTCTTAAGTACGCCACCGACGTGACCCGGCCGGGCATCTTCATCGGCGGAGATGGGGCGACGTGCGGCGTGAGCTCGCATCCCAATGGAGCCTTCCATAATCCGGGCAACGAGCCTCCCGCGGCCAACGGAGCCTGGAACGCCGACCAGCGAGCCACGGGCAGCAAGACATGGAAGCGCATCTGGGTAGAGTTTACTCCCACCTCGGCGAACTGCAGCGGGTCCAAGGTCACCAATGCCCAGGTCTGGCTGTATGCCAGCAAGTGGAGGGCGGGATCCGATGTCTACTACGACGAGCTGCGCGTGCGCCCCAAGAAGTCCCTGATGACGACTTATGCCTACAATGATCGGGGCAACTTGATCTCGACGGCCGATGCCAATGAGATTCCCAAGCACTTTGAGTACGATGTCTTCGGAAATCTCTCCGGCACCCGCGATACAAAGGGAAACCTGGTCCAGGAGCAGGGCAAGACCCTGGGCCTACGGAAGGTTTCGGCCGGTTTCGATTGGCGCGCTGCGAGCCGTGACACGGTGTGCCACTTCCCGGATTTTTACGACGTACGCGGCCGCGAAATCACGGAGGCCTACACCCTGCTGTCGGTCGAGAATACGAAAATCGCGTGGATCAAAAACGACAGCACGTCGCAGAAAGTCTGCACCGCCGACCGCGGCGGCACCACCCAGGTCCGTTTGCGTACCACCCGTGGCGTTCATACCGTTCCCATCACCGTGGGCGGCGCGGTTTCCAGCATGCCGGGCACCCAGCTGGCCATGACGGATTTATCCTGCACCTTGTCGGGATACAACATCTGTCAATTCGACCTGACCGCGATCAAGAACCGACTCGCGGCCCGCGGGGAAACGCCGCGCGGCTGGGTGTTCGATCTTGAGTTCAAGAACGCGAAACAGGCCCCAAGCTATGCGCTCGATTGCTTCATGGGGCATTCTGCGCCGCTCGCCATGAAATTCCCTTCGGACGGCGATGGTTGCGACAACTTCCCGGCTCGCGCCTTCCACGTGCGTTTCACGCATTTTGCGGGGGTACCCTCGGGCCTCGCGGGAACCTTGGCCACCCCCGCGGTGTCGACGAACGACCTAGGCCTTCCATTCGGCCTGTCTCATCAGCGTATCGCCAAGCTCACCAATGGGCCCTATCACAGCATCTTGGGCAAGACCACTGTTTTCGACGGGAACTGGCAGGCATTTCCCAGCTATACAGCCTTCAGGAACGCTGCCATTGCAGGCACGCTGGGGATCAAAACCGTGATCTCACTGGCCCCGAACGAACTGATAGCGCTCGATGCGGCTACTACCGGGAACAACCTGATCGGCCTTCAAATAGCCCATCACGCCTCACCCGGCATGACGCCGCTGTGCATGATGCCCGTTTGCTCTTCCGGTCATGGGGCAGATAATCCGGCGGCCGTGGCGAAGGTCAGGGTCTGGGCTTACTAGTGGGGGAAACAATGACGATGCATTCTATACACCAAACCTTTCGCGATTCGGCACGCCGCGGGCTCTTCGCGGCGGCGCTGCTGGCGCTTCCCTTGGTCGCGGCACCGTACGGGGAATTTTCGAACTCCCAGGACCTGAACAGCGTCCACGGCTATATGTACGGCAAGGCGAACGTGCTGCGCAACGGCTCTTTCGAAGCCAATCGCTCCTTGACCGAATGGGACGGCTGGTGGGAGGGCAAATCGATCAATCCTTCCGTGCTGGAGCCGGCCGACGAAAATACCCTTATTTCTCCCTTCGAGGGAAACCGGCAGCTCGCCGTCCACTATCGTCGTCCGGCCGGGACGGATTCCGCGACGAAGGTGATGTCGGATTTTTTCCCGCTGAAGCCGAATCGGCAGTACACACTGACCATTCGCTACCGCTCGCAGGGGAGTGCGAATAGCGCTTTCATGCCCGTTCTCACCCAGTGGCGCGCGCGCGGCCTAAGCAACAATGCGTCCTTGGGGACCTTCTCTCCCGTCCTCGACGGGGACGGATCCTCCTTCCTCGTGCGGGGGGACACGCTGGCTCCCTACTCGAACAACATGTGGGGCTGGGCGACCTACCAGCAAACCTTCAATACCAGCGGGGCTGCTGCCTTCGGCACCCTGCATCTGCTTTATAGCCGCACGCCCGGCGACGAGGGCACTTTCGCCTTCGACGGGGTCTCGATCGTCGAGGGGGCATCGCCCGAAAATCCCGCGGCCGTGACGCGTAAATACCTGGACGGCGAGAATCGTCTTCTTCAAACGATCGTAGAGAACGGTGACGAGGCCATCCTCGGCGCTATGCTCTACGACAGCCTGGGCCGGATCTTGAGAACGGCCTTGCCGGTCGGGGTACCGGTCGGAACCACGCGAGGCGCCTACTACTTCGACGCGCTCGGAAGCTTCGAATACAATGACATGCTGAGCAGTTTCTACAACCCTTCCGGTGGCCCGAATCTGGGACCGGTCGTTTTCGGTGAAAACCCCGTCTATCCCCCCGCCGATGGGTACCCATATTCGGAAACCCGTTACGAAAGCTCCCCCCTGGGCCGCGTGATCGAAGTCTCTGGCCCCGGCACCTCCTGGAAGATGGGATCGGGCCATACCGCCACCACCGCCTATTCATCCACGCCCCTGGTGGATGATTACTCCACGCTCCCCGCCCCCAGCAGCGACAATGGGCAATTCTTCGTCAAGGTGTTCACCAGCCCCGATGGCGAGGTGACGCGCGAGTTCACCGACCGCATGGGCCGCTTGACGCGCCGCGCCTCGCTGCTGGACGGCAATTGGATCAACACTGACTACGCCTACGACGGCGCCGGAAATCTCGTAGAGGTCCAGGCCCCCTATACCAATGGGTCCCGGATGACGACGACGAAAGCCTTCGACTTCGTGAAGCAGATGACGGAGGAAACGACGCCTTCCACGGGAACGACCACATTCCTGTATGACGACCTGGGCAGGCTGCGTTTTTCTTCCACCGAGCAGCAGCGCGCCGACGGAACGTTCTCCTACCTCAAATACGATAATCTGGGTCGAGTGCTCGAAACCGGCGAAATACTCTACCCCCCCTACTTCCATCACGGGAACGCCAACTTCTCCGATTTCCCGTGCCTCGACTGCGGCGATTTTACCATCTCCCCGTCGCACCTCCGCGTGCGTACGATGAACCATTACGATGACACGCTTTATTCGGCCCTCACCTGCGGTGGCACGCCCTTGGCTCCGCCCGCCGTGACCGCGGGGAACCTCGCCTTCCTGGCGCTCAATTCCAGCGGGGCTATCGTCTCGGCCGGGTATGATTTATACAGCACCTTCCTCGCGGCTCGCTCCACCCTCGACGGGGTGGACGAAGGAGAAGCTTCGATTCTCTTCTTGGCTCCCGTCGAGGACCAAAGCTATTCCCCGATGGCCAGCGGACAGGCCATCGACCTCCGCGTGAACGAAGACCTGCGCTTCACCGTCCGGGGCATGACCCCGGCGCACGAGGACTGGGCGTCGACCCTGTCCGACTTCAACGAAGAGGCCGAGAAGCTGGGACTTTCCCAATTCGTCGCGGGCCGTAACCTCTTGGGCCGCCTGGCCAAGACGACGACGTGCAACTACGAGCTGGCGGACTCCCTGGATGCGGCCTATCCCCTCGAGGTGTCGAAGACCTTCCGGTACGATGCCCAAGGCAATATCGTCGAAGTGGTCGAGGTGAATGGCTACGTCGACGATGCATCCCAAAGAATCCAGGTCACGCGCAATACCTACGACCTTCAGAACCGGCCGCTCTCGAAGAAGGTCTGCGGCGACCTGGCCTGCAACCCGGGCAACAGCCACATCGAGTACTTCGTCTACGACCCCCAGGGCCGGCTGGCATCCATTCAGGACAAGAACAACCAGCCCCTGGTGACCAACTATTACAACGCGATCGGGCAGCTGGGGGCCCAGTCTTTCAACGGGGCCGGGGAAGAAGCCCCCTTGTCCCGCCGGTATAGCTACCGGGCCCAGGGATGGCTGGATAGCATGCGGGTGCTCGACGACGAGAACGCCATGGTTTTCAAGGAGACGCTGTACTACGAGAACGGGTCCTCGCCGCGTTACGGAGGCGACATTTCACGGGCGGACGTGGCCTTGGCTTCCAGCGTAAGCTCCACCTATCGCAACCTCTCCTACGCGTATCAGTACGATGATCTCGGGCGCCTGACCACGGCCGCTCCCACCCCCACGAACATCTATGCGGACGCGGCTTATGCCTACCTGCCGGATGGACGCCTGTCCTATTTCGACCAAGGTGACCGGGTGACATTGAGTTACTACTACGATGCGTACGGCCGTCTCGATCAGGCGACCGGTTCTTCCGGGGACTTTGGGCGGAATTTCGCTGCCAACGGCGGGCATCCCTTCGTGTATGATGAAAGCGGCAACCTGACCGTCGACCACTCCAAAGGCAGCGGCACTCCCTTGAAAATCTATTATAGGCCCGATGGCCTGCCCTACTTGTTCACCTATGCCGGCGGGAACAAAATCTTCATGGCCTATGATGAATCGGGCCGCCGGGTTTCTAAAATCAAGCGAAATGGCGGCACCTGGCAGGACACAAAGACATATTTTAGCTCAGGCAAGGAACTCCGTGAGGTAAACGTGGGCCAGGACCGGATATTCTACTCGATGG
>JAJNBB010000069.1 GCA_021155885.1 Fibrobacteria bacterium
ACCAAGATCGCCTGGGAATACGGCGTGCAGGTGATGAACGAAGGCCCCGGCCACGTGCCCATGCACATGATCGAGGAGAACATGCAGAAGCAGCTCGAGTGGTGCCACGAGGCCCCGTTCTACACGCTCGGGCCCCTCACGACCGACATCGCCCCCGGATACGACCACATCACCTCGGGCATCGGGGCCGCCATGATCGGCTGGTACGGGTGCGCGATGCTGTGCTACGTGACCCCGAAGGAACACCTGGGGCTCCCCGACAAGGAGGACGTGCGCGTCGGCGTGATCACCTACAAGCTGGCCGCGCACGCGGCGGACCTGGCGAAGGGCCATCCGGCAGCGCAGTACCGCGACAACGCCCTGTCGAAGGCGCGCTTCGAGTTCCGCTGGCACGACCAGTTCAACCTCAGCCTCGACCCCGAGCGCGCGCGCAGCTTCCACGACGAGACGCTCCCGGCGGACGGCGCCAAGCTGGCGCACTTCTGCTCCATGTGCGGGCCGCACTTCTGCTCCATGAAGATCACCGAGGACGTGCGCAAGTACGCGGCCCAGCAGGGCGTCGAAGAGGCCGAGGCCCTGGCCAAGGGGATGGCGGAGAAGTCGAAGGAGTTCGCCGAGAAGGGCGCCGAGGTGTACCAGCCGGGGTGAAAATTTAATCGCCCTTTTTACTCTTCGATGATGCATCCGGAGCGCCCAAGCGGGTTATCCGGAGCTGTATTAGCACAGGTCGGTTTGACCTCCGAGGCGTGAATCTCTCGCGGGAGCCTGCCCTCGCGAGCCGAAGGCATGAGGCCGCTTGCGGACGAATCACGCGCGGGCGGGGATGACGGCACCTGAAACAGCTTTTCCTGTTCCCGTGGCTATTGACGGGTATGACGGGAATCGGGTAGGAATACCCTAGGGCGTATAGCGTCCGCGTAATATCCCCTTCCGAAACGTTACGAATTGAAAGACGTATCCTGGTTTTACCCCGGGTTTCTAGAAATTCCCGTGTCGAAAACGAAAAAACGCGATAGCTTTGAATCAGGCGCGGTTGCGCCCGCGGACCCCACCACAGGGACCGGAACCGTTCACGGAGAGCCCCTCATGAAACGCTTTTTACTTCCCCTCGCCTTGCTCGCGCTGGTCGCCGGCGAGGCCGACGCCCAGGCCTTCCCCGCCTGGAGCAAATACCGGACGATCACGATCAACACGGCAGCCACCGGCGGCGGCGCCGGGGTGACCGAGGCGAACACAAACGTTCCCATCCTCGTGCGCCTGAACAACCTCTCCACCGCCGCGGGGGCCAATGTGCTCTCCGAAGCCCTGGCCGGCGGCGCGGACATCCGCTTCACCAACGGGGCGGGCGATACGGCCTACCCCCACCAGATCGAAAGATGGACGGCTTCCGGAGCCGACATCTGGGTCAAGGTGCCCTTGGTAGCCGCGAACGGCAACACCACCTTGCGCATCTACTGGGGCAACTCCGCGGCCACCAATGCCTCGAACGGGCCGGCGGTGTTCGACACCACCCAGGGATACACGGCCGTGTGGCACATGAACGGCGCCGGCAGCGGCGGGCTGGTCGACGAGCTGGACGCCACCGGCGGCGGACTCACCGCCGCGCAGTTCAACAGCTCCGGCACGAACGCCGCCAGCTCCGACGTCGGCGGCATCGGCTACTACCGCATCCTCACCACCGACGGCAGCACCGGGCAGGGTTTCACCACCAGCAACGTCGCGCGCGGCGCCTTCCTCAACACCCAGGCCTTCACGATTTCCAGCTGGGTGAACCCGACCAGCGTCGAACATACCCCTTACCCGACCATTATCAGCAAGCACGACAATCTCTGGTCGCTCCGCACCAATACCAACGTCGCGGGCCCCTGGCTTTTCTTCGTCGGAAACGGCGGTAACTGGCCCGAAGCGCAATCCTCCGAGATGGCCGTTCTCGGCCAGTGGCAGCACGTCGTGGGCGTCCGTTCCTTGACCCCCGACGCCATGACCATTTACGTGAACGGGGTGATGACCGGCACGACGGCGAGCCCCGCGTCGGGCGGCACCCAGAACAACACCACCTCCATCGCGATCGGCCGCCGCAGCGAACAGGCGGACCGCTTCTGGAACGGCGCCATCGGCGAGCTGCGCGTCGAAAGCGTCGCCCGCTCGGCGGCGCGCGTCAAGCTGGAGTATGAGACCCAGAAGCCCGGCGCGACGGCCCTCACGCTCGGCGCCACGCTCAGCGCCCAGGCGCGCGCGCTCTACTATCCTTCGAAGAAGCCGACCTACGCGCAGAACGTCGCCATCGAAAACAACGTGCCGGTGGTGACGGGAACCGCGACCAGCTTCTCGATCAACAATACCCTGCCCGCCGGCCTGAGCTTCAGCACCACCACCGGGACGATCTCGGGAACGCCGACGACGATCACGGCCGCCGCGCAGTATATCGTGACGGTGAACCTGCAGGGCGGCGGCACCGGCCTGGACACCTTGACCATCGCCGTGGCGGTGGGAACGTCCCCCGGCGCGCCGACGAACGTGACCGCCGTGGCCGGCGCCGGCCAGGCCACCGTTTCCTGGACCGCGCCCCTCAGCATCGGTTCGGGCGCGATCCTGAGCTACAAGGCGCGCGCGGTGCAGGACACCGCGAAGAACTGCACCTGGACCACCGGCCCCCTGTCCTGCGTCATCACCGGGCTGACCAACGGCACCGCCTATACCTTCACCGTCACCGCCAGCAACGGGGCGGGCGCGGGCGCGGCCTCGGCCGCCTCGGCGGCGGTGACTCCCGCCACGGTTCCCGGAGCGCCGACCGGCGTGACCGCGATCCAGGTGGGACAAAGCGCACGGGTCACCTGGATCGCGCCGGCCAGCAACGGCGGTGCGGCCATCACGAGCTATACCGCAACGAGCACCCCCGGGAGCGGGTCCTGCACGACTACCGGCACCACGTGCGACATCACCTCGGGACTGACGATAGGCACATCCTACACCATCACGGTCCGGGCCACGAACAGCGCGGGCGCGGGAACGGTCTCCGCGGGCGCGTCCTTCAGCCCGGTTGGAATTCTGCCTGGCTCCTTCACCCTCAAGACCAACGGCTATGCGCGCCCCTTTACATTCGTGTTCTCAAAGGAAGCCCTTGAAAGCAAGGAAGCCTTCACGATGTCGATCCTCGACGCCTGGGGACGTTCGGTATGGTCGCGTACGGTGAATCCGTCGAAGGACGGCACGCGCGAGTTGACCTGGAACGGCCGAAACGCCTCCGGGCAGGCGGCGTCGGCCGGCGTGTACGTCGTTCGCGTTTCGGGCGCGGGCTCGGTCACGAACATCATCCAGAAGACCATCACGCCTTAACCTCGAAACGGATTCATTTCGAAACGGCGGCCGGGTTTCCCGGCCGCCGTTTTTTTTGTCTCTTATGGCGCTCGATCCCTCCTCTTTCGCCTCTTCCCGTCCTCCGCCGCATCCCATCGCGGCGCGCCACCGCGAAGACTCCCGACAGGGAACGGCTCGCGAAGCCCGTAACAACCCCCAACGACAAGGGTTTCCCCGAAGGAGTTTTCCTCTCCCATGACCCACTCCCGCCTGCTGATCTTCCTGTCCATCGTCTGCACCGTTCTCTTTTTGGTCCACTACTATGTGTGGCGGAAGGTGATCCACGCCGCCGCCCTTCCCCAGCCCTGGGGCCGCGTCGCGACGATCGCTTTGTTCTCGCTGGCGGCGTTGATCCCCGTGATGTTCCTCACGATGCGGACGGCCCCCCGCTGGCTGGCCGTTCCGGTGTCGTGGATCACCTTCGTGTGGATGGGATTCCTGTTCTACCTGTTCGTGTTCTCCCTCGCCGGCGATTTGCTGCGCGGCGCGGGGTTCCTGACGGGGGTGATGCCGCAGGATCCGGAGCGGCGGGGGTTCGTGGGCCGCATGATCGCCTCGGGCATCGCTTCGGCCGCCGCCCTGACCGGGCTGTGGGGGCTCGCCTACGCCGCGCGCGGCCCCCAGGTCAAGCGCGTGCGCGTGCCGCTCGCCAAGCTGCCTCCCGAGGCCTCCGGGTACGTGATCGCGCAGCTCACCGACGTCCATATCGGCCCGACGCTGGGGCACGATTTCCTGGCCACGGTGGTGCGCGACACCAACGCGCTGGATCCCGACATGGTGGTGATCACCGGCGACCTTATGGACGGCAGCGTGGAACACCTGGCCGACAAGGTCGCCGTCCTGCGCGACCTCAGGGCCCGCGACGGCGTTTTCTTCGTGACGGGAAACCACGAGTACTATTCGGGCGCCGACGAGTGGCTCGCCTTTCTGCGCACCTTGGGCGTGAGGCCCCTGCGCAACGAACACGTGGACATCCGGGGGCTGTTCGACCTGGCCGGCGTGGATGACCGCAGCGCCCGCGGGATGGTGCCGGGGCACGGCCAGGACGTGCCGCGCGCCGTCGCGGGGCACGATCCCTCGAAGGCCCTCGTGCTGCTCGCGCACCAGCCCAAGGCCTATGAGGAGGCCCGGGACGCCGGCGTGGACCTGATGCTGTCGGGCCACGTGCACGCGGGCCAGATCGTGCCGTTCAACTGGCTGGCGAAGCTGGAACAACCCTTCGTGCACGGCTTGCATCGCGCGGGCGACACCTGGATTTACGTGAGCGCGGGAACGGGGTATTGGGGGCCGCCCATGCGGGTCGGCACGACCTCGGAGATCACCCGCATCGAACTGGTTTCGGCGGGGGCGTAAGCGCGCGTCGCGCGCCGTCAGTACGGCAGCGAGATCTTGCGGCCCGTGAACACGAGGGCCGCCTGGACCAGGCCGGTGTGGTAATCCCCCGTCGGGAAGCCCGCGTACCCGGCGTGCACCGCCAGGCGCGTCCTCGAGAATACTTCGATCTGCAGGCCGGTCATGCCCTGCAAGAGGAAGCCTCCCCCGGTGGGCACCCCGCTCCCGCCGCCGGACCCAGCCAGCGCCTTCGTGTCCCAGTAAAGCCGGGGCAAAATCCGCCGCTGGTAACCCAGGCCGAGGGCGGCGACGCCGAATCCCCCGCGATCCCCCGCCACGGCCCCGTAGATCGCCGGCCCCCAGTACACGGCGGGCGTGAGGAACTGGTCGAACTGAAACCCGATCAGCCCCATCGACCCCTCCCCCGCCCCTCCATAATTCTCGAAGGCGAAACTGGTTTGGGTGGAACGCTTTACCAGGCGCTCCTTCTCATCCTCGGTCAGCGGCTCCGCCGCGTGCGCGGACGGGAGAAGGAGTCCCCCCAATCCCAGACCCAGCCCCAGGCCCAAAAGAAGGCGTCTCATTGAATGTCCCAGAAAGCGTAGGTGAACGAGAGCGCGAACGTCCATCCGCGCAGGTTGCCGTTCATGAACCGCGCGTAGCCCGCCTCGGCGGCGGCGTGCAAACCGGGAGTCCAGGCCACGCCCAAAGCGAGCGTCGGCCGCACCAGCCACCCTCCGCCCTCCTGCACCCCGCCGCCCCCGGCGGCTCCGGAGAACACGTAGGCCTCGGAGCGGCAGGCCTGGAACGGGGCGGCCTGAACCCCCACGGCGCCGCCGCCCTCGAAGTACCCTCCGCGCCGGCCGGTCAGCGCCCCGGCCCCTGCCTCGCCGGCATAGAAATTCGCGCCGGCAAAGCGGCGGCGGCGAACGCCGTAAAGCGAAATCGCTTCGCCGGTCGAGAGACGAAAGGTGCGGGCTTCGACCGCCCATTCTCCTTTGGATTTTTGCAGGGGAAGGTCCGGGACTTCGGCCGGAACCGTCGCGGCCATCGCGGAACCTCCCGCCAGAATCAGCAGGGCCGGAAGCAAAACGGCTCCCGCCATGGCGTTTCTATTCCGCCGGGGACCCGGAGGAGGCGTCCGCGGACGCCTCCAGATTCAAGCCCTTGCGGACGTCCTTCCAGTAGCGCAGCATTTTCTCCGCCACGTCCTGCGGGGCCGCGCCGTTCAGGACCTCGCGCACCGGCCCGACCTCCACGAGACGATTGTTGCCCCCGCCGCATTCCACCAGCCCCACGGGGCCTCCGGAATAAATCAGGTTGCAAAAATTAAAGGAGCAACGGATGAAGTGGCGTCCCGAGATGGCCACGTTCTCCGCGAGGTATTCGCGCCCCTGCACGATTTCAAGCCCCGCGTCGGGGCGAAGGCTGGTTTCAGGGGAGGCGGGCGGGGTGGATTCTTCGGGCATGGGGGGAAACATAATATCCCAGTCCGCCCTTCGTCGTTGTGAGTTGGTGGTTGTTGGTTGGGAGCGAGGCGGTCTGGTGACCGCCCGTCTATCAGGATGCGGAATTTCCCTTGTTTAGCGTCCCGGCGCGGACGGCCGCCGCGTACTTTTCGACCGCGGATTTGACGTCGTTTCGCAGGCTCGCGAAGGGCTTGGCGAAGGGCGGCGACTTTTCCAGCAGGCCGAGCAAATCGTGCAATACCTGCACCTGCCCCCGCGTCCCGTCCCCGGACCCGATGCCGATGGTGGGCACCGTCAGCGAGCGCGTCACCTCGCGCGCGGTTTCGGCCTCGACGTTTTCCAGCACGATCGCGAACACGCCGGCATCCTGCAGCGACTCCGCCTCGCCGATCAGGCGCACGCGGTCTTCGGTCGAAAGCCCCACGCGCTTGAAGGACTGCGCGGTTTGCGGCAGCACGCCCAGATGGCCCATCACGGGAATGCCCGCGGCGACCAGCGCCCGGATCACGTCGAGACGCGTTCCCTCCAGCTTCACCGAGGCGGCGCCCAGATCCAGGAAGCGGCGGGCGTTCGCGAGCGCCAGGGCGGGATCGTCATAAGACCCGAACGGCAGATCGACGGTCACGTGCGTCGCGGGTGCGCCCCGCAAAACCGCCGCGGCGAAGGTTTCCATCTCGGCCATCCCGATCTCGCGGGTGGATTCCAGCCCCAGCATGACGTTGGCGAGGGAGTCGCCGACGAGAAGAACGTCCACGCCGGCGGCCTCGAGAAGGCGCGCGAAGGCCGCGTCGTAGGCGGTGCAGACCACCAGGGGAACGGCATGGTGCTGGATTTGGGAGGCGGTGAGCATGGGGGAAAACTACTTCGATATCGAGACTTCGTCGTTGGTGTTTGGGGGTTGGGAGATGAATGTCAGGGCGGCCGGGTGGCCGCCATTCAAATACAAAACAACCCGGTCCTTCCGGTCATTCCACAAGCCTCCGGAAATCCCGGAGGTAAAGCGGCATGGTCGGCACGCGCGTCCAATGAAATCCGGGCAGGAGGTCGCGCGCGGCCTGGGCGCCGGGAATTCCCAGGGCTTCGCCGAAGAAACGATACACAGGCGCGGGTTCGGCGAAGCGGGCGCGCAGTTGCCGCAGGGACTCGGCGCCCGGAGAGGAAAGCGCGGACTTCGACAGCTTCTCCCCCGCGTCGCCCAAGACCAGGGCGTGATGCCAAAAGCGCGCGCGCGAAAACCCCCGAAACCCCAGCGCGGCGGCGAGCGAGAGCTGCGCCCCGGTGGACGGCATCAGGTCCAGGCCGCGGACCACGAAGGTGATGCCCGCCTCCTCGTCATCGGCGACGGAAGCCAGCTGGTAGCTGGGGTCTCCGTTTTTCTGAAGCAGCACGAAGTCGCCGATATCGCGGTCTGGGCGCAGGTCGAACGCCGCGCCTTCGGCGTCGCGTGCGCGCGACGGCCCCGCGGGCATGCGGTAGCGCAGGGACGTCGCCGGGTCGCCCCCCGCATTCTCCGCTTCCGAAGGCTTGTGCCGGCAGGTGCCGGGATACAGGAACGGGGATGTCCCCGCCGCTTCGGCGTCGCGGCGGATTTGTTCGCGGCTGCAGCCGCACGGGTAGACATGGCCGGCGGCGCGCAGGGCCTGCAGCGCCTCGCGGTAGCGGTCGAGCCGGTGCCGCTGCGACCAGGAGGCCTGGAAGTCCGCGGCATCGCCGGGGCCCGAGTCCCAGTCGAGGCCCAGCCAGCGAAGCGACTCGAAAATATCCTCGAGGTATTCGTCCCGAAAACGCGCGGCATCGAGATCGTCGATGCGCAAGTGCACAGTGCCCCCCTCGGAGCGCGCCTTCAGCCAGGTCAGCACGAAGGACCAGGCATTGCCCAGGTGCAAATACCCGCTGGGCGTGGGGGCGATCCGGGTTTTCAATCGGTAAGGCATGCGAACCTCGGTCCCTCGATCCCTTCAATCCATGAGCGCATGCCACACCGAAACCGACTTCAGGGGTTTTTGGGCCCCGGCATGGCGTCCCAGATAAAGCAGCAAAAAATCCTCCGCGCGACCAGCATCCGTGCGGCCCAAAATCGGAAGGTCCGCGCCCTGTTGCACCGCTTCGAGCCAGCGCAGGATGTTTTCCCGCAGCCACTGGGAACCCGGCTCCTCGCGATGGCAGCGGCCGCAGCGAGGTCCGCCTTGGTCGACATGGAACACGATATTGGGGCCGGCCACGGGGTCGCCGCACTGGACGCAGTGACGAAACTGGGGGCGGTATCCCGCGAGGTCGCAGTATTCCAGGACATAGGCCGCGAAAGCCGCCTGCAGGGCGTTGCGATCGGGCGGGGCGGCCTCCAGCTTTTCGAGGCCGGCGAGGAGCAGGTCGTGAAACTCCGGAGCCTCCGTTTCATCGGGGGTATACCGCAGCAGCACCTCGCCGAAAACCTGCGCGAGGCTTTGCTTGACGATGTCCTCGCGCACGGCGGGAAAATCCCGCAGCAGCGAGACGTCGGTGAGCAGGCGGATTTCGCTGCGCGCGTGCGCGGGAAAGAGGTACTGCACGTGAATCCCGGGCTCCAGCAGGCCGTGCAGGCGGGAGTTCTGGCGCTTGGCGCCCTTGGCCATGAACGAAACCAGACCGTGCTCCCGCGTGAACACCTTGAGAATGAAACTCGATTCCGAGAAGGCGATTTTGCGCAGGAGAAAACCGCTGTCCTTCAGCGAGGCGACGGCGGCGCCGGAACGGGAGGGTTTGGCCATAGCTAGAACCGGTAGCGCACGGCCCAGCGTGCGGCGGAACCCGGCGGCACGGAGAGTTCGTAAAAGGGCTCGAAAGAAAAGGTGCGGGCGTTGCCCCAGATCGGGAGTTTGGCGAGGGGGAAATCGCATTCGACTTCCACGGTCCCGAGCCGGGGATGCCTTTGCTCGACCCGCAGGCGGCGGGACGAGTCTCGGGGGAAGGCCGTGTCTAGGGGCTGGTAAAAACCCTTTTCCCAGGCGTAGTCGGGATTTCGGCGCACGAAGCCGTCGGCGCCGAGCGAGAAAGCGGGATTGCCGGGCATCGCGACCTCGCAGGAGAAGCGGCACAAAACGTCCAGCGGAGGAAAGAACGGGTGCGCGAACCAGCGGAGCGGCAGGGCGTTCTCGCCGTGGTTCCACAGGCGGGTTTCAGAGACCAGGTTTCGGTCGCTCAGGCTCACGTCGCGCTCAAGCTCGACCGCATGCTTCCCGAATTCCTGGCGGGTGCGCATGCGCACCCGGTCTTGGCCTGGATCAACTTCCTCGACGTCCCATTTGGCGAAGCGGGTTACCGTGGGGTTGTCGCGCACGTGGAAGGGATGGACGGGGCTTTCCCTGCGGACGGTGCCTACCCCGATCACGCAGACCTCCTGCCCCACCTCCGCCGTATCGGCCCCGAGGGCGGTCTCGAAGACTTCGGGCGCGCCCTGCCCGTCGAATCCCGTAGTGGGTCCGGGGTAGAAAGGGCCGGACAACACGGGTCCCGAGGCCTTGTCCTCCACCTGCCAGATATAGCCTCCGGCGCAGTAGCGGCTTCCCAGCTTGTCGCGGTCCCGGGAGGGATCCAAAACACTGACCTTCAGGAGGTCGTTCTGCAGGAAAATCATGGAATTTCAAATGTACTCGAAGCGGCCCCGGTGTAAATTTGACCTGTCCCAAAACCCTTAAAAAGGTCCGCCATGAAATTTCGTCCGTCCCTATTCCTGCTTTTCCTTGTGGCCCCCCTGATCCTCGGCTGCAACAAAAAGGAAAAGCCCGCCGAGTCCAAGCTTCTCATCGGCCTGAGCCTGGCCGACCTCAAGGAAGAGCGCTGGCAGCGCGACCGTGATTTCTTCGTGGCCAAGGCCGAGGCCCTGGGAGCCGAGGTCATCGTGCAGGACGCCTCGGGCGACCCGAACGCGCAACTGCGTCAGTGCGACGCCCTGATCGCGAAAGGCGTCAAAGTGCTGGTGGTCGTTCCAAAGAACGCCGACGCCGCCCGGCCCATCGTGCTGAACGCGCAGGCGCGCGGGGTCAAGGTGATCTCGTACGACCGCCTGATCGCCGACGCCCCCGTGGACTTGTACCTCTCGTTCGACAACGTCAAGGTCGGCGAAATCCAGGCGCGCGCCATCGTGGAAAAGGCTCCCAAGGGCGATTACCTGATCCTGAAGGGCGACCCGGCCGACAAGAATTCCGACATGATCCACGAGGGGCACCTCAAGGTGCTGCAGCCCCTCATCGACAAGGGCGACATCCGGATCGCCGCGATCCAGTCCTGCGACAAATGGCTGCGGAGCGAGGCGCTGCGCATCACCGCCGATGCCCTGCAGAAGCACAAGATCGACGCGATCGTGGCCAGCAACGACGGGACCGCCTCGGGAGCCATCGCCGCCCTTGAGGCCAAGGGCCTCGCCGGGAAGGTTCCCGTATCGGGACAGGACGCCGACCTGGTGGCTTGCCGGAACGTGTGGAAGGGATTGCAGACCGTGACGGTGTACAAACCCATCCAGAAACTCGCGGAGGTGGCGGCCGAACAGGCGGTGAAGGCCGCGAAGGGAGAGGCCCTCGATGCGGGCACGCTCAAGCGGAAGAATGGCGGCTACGAGGTGCCGGTGCTGTTCCTCGAACCCGTGGCGGTGACGAAGGACAACCTGATGGAGACCGTGGTGAAGGACGGGTTCCACAGCGAGACGGACATCAAGAAATAGCGTATTGCCGCCGGCCATTTGGGCAACGGTCCCCGACTTGGCAAACAAGTTTCAGGCCCTGGGAAGTGAAATTCCGGAGCTTTCCAGCCCGTTTTCCAGGGGTCTGGAATTTCTATCTTACCCTCCCTTACCCCCGGAAACCGTGTTTTCCTGCAAAAAGGATTTAAAATGGCCTTCGAAGAGCCCGCGTTTGAGAATGAGTTTGAAAAAGACCAGGACATGCCCCCGTT
>JAJNBB010000070.1 GCA_021155885.1 Fibrobacteria bacterium
GCTGCGAGGAAGAGGGACGGATCCCGAAGAGGTGATCCAGGTGCGGCTCAAGAACGCCATCGAGGAGCTGGTGTTCGCGGAGACGAACGGGAAGTATGAGCACACCATCGTCAACGACGATTTCGACAGGGCCCTGGAGGAGCTGGTGGGGATTGTAGGAGGACAATAAAGGGACTTAACGGATACCGAAGACCCGAATCGGAATTCAATAAAAAGGCTTCTTTCCCAAAGGCTAACATTGACTTCAGATAGCTCTAGTTCCATTCAATTACCCCCTGAAGGCTATCCCTACGGATGGTTGATTGTTGGTGGATTGGGTCTATTGACAATTCTCATGAGCCCTTGGTGGCTTATCGCATTTATTCCTGCCTTCATTTTTAGATATTCAAAGTATCGCGTTTCGGAAAGCCGACCTTGGCGTAAAATCCACTACCCAGTCATGCGTTTATATGTGCGGGCGGCAGGTTTCGCCGCGACTCTTACCAACGATACGGATTCAGAATTAGATACGGTAGAAGCAGCGTTAATCCTTCTTACACGAAAGGTATTGCAACTAAATGAAGTCGACGCCACCGTTTTCGTGATCGAACAATTTAACCGAGGGACCGAGTTCTCAGATCAAGAACTTGTACATAGAAATCTTATCAAGCGTGGGTTCAAAGAAAATTCCCAAGACCTTGAGGATATGATGAGTGCCGTGGGTAAGATGCTGTCAAAAGACGAACCATCGATAAAAGTTCGCTTGGTAATTGCGGGCTTTGTTTTAATTGCTTGCACCCCTGATGATTTAGGGGAATACCTCGTCGAGCTAGCTATGGGAAACGCTACCTAGTTAAAGAAGGCTGCCTGGATCCCCGCCTTCGCGGGGATGACGGAGAAAGACGGCAGACGCCGGAGCGAGACCCAGCGAGGCCAGGCAGCCCGACGCAAGCGTACTAGAGGTACGCTGAGGTGGGCGAACGTCTGGGATGAGCCTCTTAGAGTTGAAAGTATGAGGCCTGGAAGGCCGAATCACACGCATCGCGCCGGTCGCAGCCCGGCGAGGGAGTTCGATCCCTCCCTTAATGCGGGTAAATCTGTTTTTGCGTGGGTCCCCGCCTGCGCGGGGATGACGGCTCCTAGTCCAACCCGGCTTTGCCCTCGCGCCAATAGACTTTCGCCTTGATCTTCGCGTCCGGCAGCTTGTCGGATAATTTGGACTTCAAGGTCTTCACGGATTCCTGATTGCCGACGAGAAACACGTAGGCGTTGCCCTGGCTCTCCCCTGCCCATGCCTGGATCTGCTTGCGGACGGCCTTGAGATGGCTTCCGTCCTCGCTCTTCGCCACCCGCGCGGCATCGGGCAGCCCTAAGGCGATGAGCGCGACGTGGGCTTCGTCGGGGTCGTCGAGCTCGAAGACGAAACGCAGGTCCTTGTCCAACGGACGCAGGCGCCGCAAGGCGGCGGCCGCGCCGACGGCGGTTTCGTCGCCGAAGAAAACCACCGGCCCTTCGCCGGCCTTGGAGAGCTTGAGGGATTCCTTGGGGCCCTTGAAGAAGAACGATTCTCCCGGCTTGACGGCTGCGGCCCAGGCCGATCCCGGTCCCCTGCCCGGAAGCCACGCCACCAGGTGCGCGAGGCCCTTCTTGTCGTCCCACAGGAGCGGCGTGTAGGTGCGCAGTTCGAGGTCGCCGGTCTTGACCCGCAGTTTGTCGCCGGGCGTCCAGCCGCTTTTCTTGAGGCCTTCGCCGCGCAGTTCGATGAGGCGGAAGCCGCCGAGCGCCGTCACCGCGGTGACCTGCGCCGGCGCCATCAGGGTTTTTTCAAGGACGGAGCCGAGGGTTTTGGTGAGGGCGGACATGGCAAGAAGATACGAGGCCCGCGATGAAATTTCGCCCCGGGCCCGCGGAAACCTTCAGGGATAATTGCGCCAGCATCCGCCTACAAGGGTTTTGGCGGAGTCGATCTTGGCCGCGTAGTTCGGCAGCAAGGCGCGCGACGGCAGGAAGAGGGAGTCCTTCTGGATGCGCAGGCGGACGTCCATGTTCGCGGCGTCCTTCTTGATCTTGACCCAGCTTTCGCCTTGTCCCGAGAGAGCGACGAAGGTCAGGAGATAGGGCGCTTGGGGCGAAAGCAGAGTACCCGCGAGGTTTTCCGCGGCCTCGTCGGCCCCGTTTTTATGGTCGTTGTCCACCCCGTCGGCGACCGTCACGCGCGCGTCCTCGTCCACGAAGCCGTCCAGGTCGTTGTCCAGGCTGTCGATGATTTCCTCGTCGAGGCATCCGTCGCCGTCGTTATCCTTGTGGTCGCCGAACTGGTAGAAGGCGATTTCGCCGACCGGGCCGGTGGAAGCCGTGTCCGTAGTGTCGTTAATTCCAAACTGTTGGAGCAGATCGTCCAGACTGCCCAGGCCGCTTTGCAGGTCCAGGATTTTTTGATTGATTTCGTGCTGGAGCCCTGTGTCGCTGAGTATTGAATCCAGGCCGACAAGTTCTCCGTCCAGCAAGGAAAATGGAAATTCGGGCGCCGGGAACGCTCCCGTGTAGGGCTTGTAATACGCGATGACCACGATGGAGTCGGGCAACCCCGCGGTTCCCTGGAATTGAAGCTTCAGTTCGGTCCCGGAACGCGTGCAGAGCACGGTATCCGTTCCGTTCAAAAGCCGCTTCGAGCCGTTCAATCTCACAAAGCTCGTGGAATCGCGCCTCTCGAAGTTCGTCCCCTGGGTCCAATTCCAACCAAGGAACCAATAGCCAAACGCCCCCTGGCGCACGACTTGGCCCTCGTCGATGCGGACCAGGGCTTCGTGCCAGAATTCGAAAAAAGGCCCGATCACCGTGTCCATGGGGACCGCATGGCTACGGCTCGTGTCTCCATCCACGACCGTGTAAAAGATGGGAAGGGGGCTCAAGCCATTCGCGGTTTTCGTGTGAAACTCCACGCGCGTCTGGATCCAGGTGCCCTCGATGGGGATATCCACGATGGGGTCATTGCTGGAATCCGGCCCGAAACAACCGCCCAGGACCCAGGCCGCCATCACGGCGGCCGCCCGCAAGCCCCACTTGCCTTTACCCATGGAACCCGCCTTCCCGTTAAAACCTCTCTCCAAAGATTTCCCCAAAAACTAAGGTATTGTCCGGAACGCGGCGTTAACCCGAGTTAATTTCTGTTCGACTTTTACGAACGGTGTCGAATTTTTTCAAAAAGGACCTGCCCTGGATTGCGCCGCGCTAGAAGTCCTCGAGTTTTTTCTCTCCTCCTCCGCGAAGTTTGCGGAAACCCTTGAGCAGCGCGGGCGGGATGAGATCGCGCAAGAAGGCTTTCATCTTGCCGCTCGCGGCCTCCTTCCACTCGCCCGTGGTGCGCTGCAGGAAGAGCGTTCCATGTTCGGCCGTGAGTTCAGAGGCCGGGCGGGTGGCCGAGTAATAATACAACGCGATGGATTTGCGCGTGCGTCCCTCGGGACAGTTGAGCGGATCCGGGTGGCCATGGTAGGAAAAATCCGTGGTATTGAAGACTACGCAGCGTCCGAAGATCGGAGCGATCATCTTGCGCGGCCCTCCCTCCTTGTCGTCGCCCTTCCACAGCTCCAGTTTTCCCCCGAACGAATCCTCCCAATCCTTGTTCAGGTACACGAGCAGGTTGATGCGGCGGTGCAATTTCATCGCTTCGTGCCAATTGAAATCCGCGTGGATCTTGAGAAACCCGCCGCGCTCGATCTGGTGCAGTCCGCCCCCGAGGTAATAGGGATCGGGAACGAGCCCCTTGATTCCGGTAAGCTGCTCCAGATAACGAAGCACGGGCGGAGAGTTCAGATAGTGCAGGAACTCTTGCGAGCGGGGACCAATTTTGTTGCCCAGGCGCATCCCGAGCTTCTTTTCGGTGGCGCTGTCATAGGAACGCCAGTTCATTTCTCCGGGCTTGGGGAATTCGCTGAGCACGTCCTCCAGGATTTCAGCGGGGAAAAGCCCGTCGATCACGATATGGGGAAAAGGGTCCCCTTCGCGGTACGCGGCCTGCTGCCCGGGAGTCGCCACTAATTCCATCGCTTCTTGCATTGCGGTTCCTTCAGGATTTCAAAAAGATTCTCAAACGCGGCGGTTTTCCCTGCGCACCACGAGCTTGAGGCCCGACCAGGTTTCATCCACGGCGCAGACCTTCACGTCCACCAGGCCCAGCGGCAGGGCGTAGGCACGGATCGCGTCCTCGGTCGCCGCGGTGTCCGGATCGACCCGAAGGACCTTCCAGGCCGCCTTCTTGGGCCAGGAGATCCACAGCTGTCCCTCATCCTGAAGAACGCGGCGCAGGGCGGGCAGCAAACGCTTCAGCTCCGCGTCGAGCGAACAAAAGCACCATAAAAACAACGAAGGCCGGAGTCCATAGACTCCGGCCAGCGGCTTGTATTCGATGCGCGCGTCGGGCGATTCGGCGCGCACCGTTTCGAGCAAATCCCTGGGCGCTCCGAAGGCCGTGCAGGACACGCCCGCCGCCAAGCCGAGCTTGGCAGCGAGGGTTTTACCGGAGTATCCCGATGCGCTCATATTCGGCTGGGCTTTCCGGGCGCGTACGGGCGCGATTTAATCGCGCCCGTGCCGATGCCCTGGATTAAAACGCGCCCTTCTTCCACTTGGCCTTCGAGCCCAGCTCTTCCTCGATGCGAAGCAGCTGGTTGTACTTGGCGACGCGGTCGGTGCGCGAGAGCGAGCCCGTCTTGATCTGGCCCGCCGATGTGCCCACGGCCAGGTCGGAGATGAAGGTGTCCTCGGTTTCGCCGGAGCGGTGCGAGGAGATGACGCCGAACTTGGCCTTCTTCGCCATCGCGATGGCCTCGAGGGTCTCGGTCACGGTGCCGATCTGGTTGACCTTGATCAGGATCGCGTTGCCGATCTTCTCGGTGATGCCGCGCTTGAGGATCGAGGGATTCGTCACGAAGAGGTCGTCGCCGACCAGCTGGACCTTCTTGCCCAGGGCCTGGGTCAGTTCCTTCCAGCCTTCCCAGTCATTCTGGTCGAGGCCGTCCTCGATGGAATAGATCGGGTATTTGGCGCACAGGTCGGCGTACAGGCGGACCATCTGCGAAGAGCTGTAGGACTTGCCGCCGCTCTTGTGGAAGGTGTACTTGCGCTTGCCGCTTTCGTAGAACTCGGAGGAGGCCACGTCGAGGGCGATCTTGAAGTCGACGCCGGGCTTGTAGCCCGCGTTCGAGATGGCCTTCATCAGGCTGTCCAGCGCGTCGTTTGTGCCCTTGAGCGCCGGGGCGAAGCCGCCCTCGTCGCCCACCGCCGTGGAGAGGCCGCGCTTGTGCAGCAGCGACTTCAGCGCGTGAAACACCTCGGCCGAGGCGCGCAGGCCCTCGGAAAAGCTCTTCGCGCCCACCGGGGCGATCATGAACTCCTGGAAGTCGATCGGGGCGTCGCTGTGCGCGCCGCCGTTGATGACATTGCACATGGGCACCGGCATCAGGTAGTTCTTGTTGCCCGAGATCTCGGCGATGTAGGCGTACAGGGGCATCTTCTTCTCGAGCGCGGCGGCGCGCGCGATGGCCATGGAGGCGCCCAGCAGGGCGTTCGCGCCCAGGGCGCCCTTGTTCGCCGTACCGTCGGCCTCGATCATCAGCTTGTCGAGCTCGGCCTGGCAGAACGGATCCTTCCCGCGCAGGGTCTTGGCCAGCACCGTTTTCACGTTCTTCACGGCCTTCAGGACGCCCTTGCCCAGGTACTTCGACTTGTCGCCATCGCGCAGCTCGACGGCCTCGCGTTCGCCCGTGGAAGCGCCCGAGGGAACCGCCGCGCGGCCCACGGTGCCGCTTTCCAGAATGACGTCTACTTCCACCGTGGGATTTCCACGGGAATCGATGATTTGGCGCGCAGTGACGGACTTGATCGAGCTCATGAGCGGTTCCTTTAAATTGGGGGCTTCCCGGAGAAAGCCGTTACGAAGCGGCTAAAGATAGGATGAACCGGGGGGGATCGTCCAGAAAATACCGGGGACAGGGCGCCTGGGTGGGCTCGGCCGCCGGGTCGATGGCGCTTCCCGGGGGTTGACGGGAACCAGGGCGCACGGCCGTGCGCCCCTACGAAACGCATGGGTCGCGATTCGCGCGGGCGCGTCGCGACGCGCCCCTGCAACCTTCGGCGTTCCCTGTTCCCTGTAACCTGTTCCCTGTTACCTTTCCCCCATGCGTTTCGTCCTGGCCCCCGTCCTGTGGATCTTGAAATGGATGTTCGGCCTCGCCTTGCTATGCCTCGCGGTCGCCGCGCTCCGGGTCTCTCTGTGGCCGCTCAAAACCTCCGGCGGGTGGTCTTCCCTGGCGCGCTCTCCCCTGCCCTGGGTGGTCCTGGGCGGCTTCGCCACCCGCCGCCTGCTGACCCTGTGGCGGCGCGGCGATCCGCTGGAACTGGTCGATACGCTCGAGCATGAATTGACCCACGCGGTCGTCGGGACCCTGACCTTCGCGCCGCCCGTGTCGCTCACGGCGACTCTGCGCGGAGGGGGTGAAGTGGAGCTTCGCCGCTCCAATCCGATCGCCGCGCTAGCCCCCTATGCCCTCCCCCTTTTCGCCCTGGCCCTTGCGCTGTTGACGCTCGTCCTGAAAACCGAGTGGCTGGGCTATGGCCGGCTGGCCGTCGCCTTTCTGCTGGGAAGCTTCGCGCACCGCCTGCTGCGGGAGTTTCATTTCGGGCAGACCGATTTTCGGGAATTCGGATTCGTTTTTTCGATGGTCTTCATCGCGGCGGCGCTCCCCCTGTGCCTGCTGGGGGTGATCGACCTCGCGCGCATGACCGAGGTGGACTGGCGGCATGCGGGGCATCTTTTCGTGGACCAGGCCCGCAAGCTGGCGGAAGCGCTTAGGCAGGCGTTCCGTCGCTGAGAACGGAAAATCGATCCCGGCTCGAACCGCCCGAAGTTCACGGGACAATTCATCCCGCAGGATACGCCGGAACGCGACACGCTCACTTTCTCGGGAACGTTCCGAACCCCGAAATAACAGGGCCTGACGGCCATCGAGCCGCCAGGCCGCCATTCGTCTTACTTGGCCGAACCCGTCTTGCCTGCCTTGGCCTTATACGTGCTGGCGGGCAGGCCCTGCTCCTTGATCGCCATGCCCTCCGCATCGACCCCGTCGTTGTCGGCATCCGCGCCGTCGGCCACCGAAGCCGTCTTGTTCGAGCGCGAAGAGTTGTGGTCCTGGGCGGCCGAGCGCTTGCCCGTGGCCATGCCGGAACCGGCATCGCGCGCGGTCGTGACTTCCATTTCGGAGGCGGCGCCGTCCCCGTTGACATCCCCGGTCGCGCGTATCGGCTTGTGGGTCCGCTTGCCGGTGGCCTGGCCCGAGGCCGCGTCGCGCGGCGCGGAAACCTCCGCGCCGGTGCACGTCTCGCCTTCGACGCAGGTGGGAGAGCCCGGCTGGTGCTGGCGCTTGCCGGTGGCCTGGCCCGAGGCGGCATCGCGCGGCGCGGCGACTTCCGCGCTTGCCGCGGAGAAAAGACCGAGCGCGGCCACGGTCAGCGCGCCGAGGGTGATCTTGGAGAAGGTGAAAGCGTTCATGAGGGGCTCCTTGTGTTGAGGTAGAATGAACTCTTTTCGAACATACGGTTAAATCCCCCGGCGCGCCACGCGCGCGGCCCGGATTTCGGCCGATTTCCGTTACAGGCCCGCTTTTGATAACACCCCGGTCCGGGCGATGCGAATTCCCCGAAAGCCTCAAGGGAGTGAAAAACGGCGTTTTGGGCGCCGCCCGTCGCCCGATACCAAGGCGGTTCAAAAACTCCGCTCGTAATGCGCACCCGCGATCACGCTAACGCGCTCTCCGCGGTGGGAGGATTTTTCGCTTAAACGGAGGGATTGCCTCTCTTCGAATCGCACCGTCAAGGCCGCGTTCTGCGCGAAAGCCGGCCCGTTGCGGGTTTCGCTGCGGGCGTATTCCCCCGCCAGTACGTTCGCGTCCAGCTTCAGCTTCCGGTCCAGCCACGTGTTCTGGAATCCCACTCCGAACGTGTGGACCGGTTTTTGCACGCCGTTGTCGGACCAGGCATGCGACGCCTTGGGCATGAATTCCGAGTCCCGGAACTTGTATAGCACCGAGGAATTGAGCGCATGGGTGAAGGAGACCGGATACCGGGGCGTGGCGGGATCGGGATCGTGCAGCCGAAAGCCCGCGCGCGTGAAGCCGTATTGCCCGTAGAGGTTCGCCGTGCCCGGCCCCGCGACGGCCCGGTGCGATCCGCCCACGTTGAACTCGTCGAAGTCCTGGCTATAGCCCTGACTGACATCGCCCTCGGGAACGAGGCGCGAGACGCTCCCGCTGAGCCAAACGGAGGAAGCTTCCTCTTCCGTAGTGAAGCGCGCCTCGGCTTTTCCCCCCCGTTCGCGCTGCCGGTATTCCGCGAAGCTCTGCAGAAAGGTCGACGCTTCGGCACCGAGGCGAAGGCGGTTCTCCATGAACCCTAAACGCTGCTGGAGCACCCAGCCGTCGCCCGGGTTGCCGCCCAGGAAGGGATTCGTCTCGCTTCGGTAGGCGGAACCGAGATGCTTGTAGCTCAGGTCGGTCTCCCACACGCCCCAGCCAAGCGGCAGCGAAGCGCTGGCGCCCGCCACATAGGCGCTGGCGGCGTCCGCGAACCCGGCATAGTCGGGTTCGCCGCCGTCCGTGACGAGGTACTCCCAGCCCTGCGTGGTGGGGTTGACGATCAGGACACGGCGGTAGCGGCCGGGCCGAAACGCGGAGGCGGTATCGGGAGAGAACGGACCGAGCGTGCGGTCGCGCGTGTAAAGGCTGAGGGCCGCCTGGCCATAGGCCTGGAGCCGGCCGTCCCAAAAGCCCGCGCGCGCGTCGAGGCCGCCCACGAGATTTTCCGACGGCGGGGCGCCGTACAGATAATCGTTTAGGCTTTCCGAAAGGCTGTCCTCGCGGATCTCGACGGCCTTCATCAACGTGGCCCCGAACTCGAACGCCTCTCCCCCGCCCGCGGCCAGCCGGACGGCGTGCACGCGTTGCGCGCGTGTTCCGGGCAGGTAGGCCGTGTCGATCGCGGCGCCCTGTCCGGAGCGCACCACGTAGGCCGGCACGCGGCGCTGCGTTTCCCCGGTCGCCGCCTTGAGGCTTCCCCAGCGCACCGGCTCTTCGCCCCGCACCACGGCCGCGCCCGCTTCCGCGCCGCGCAACCGGGTCCCGTTGAAAATCAGCGGGTGGTAATCGGGGTATACGTCGCCGGCCCGGGCGTATGCCCAGGGCCCATAGGCCACCGAGGCCGAGAGCCGGTTGACCGGCTGCCGGAACCGGTTTTCCCCCGTGCTCACCAGGCCCTTCGCGTCGGCCTCCCAGCGCCCGTACCGGGCCCCGTAACTGACCTCGGCGGAGGCGTCCAGGTTGCGCGACGGCAAGGGGGCCGCCCGGCCCGCGACCAATGTGTCGTAGGCCCAGGTGGAATCGGTCTCCGGAACCTCGCCCAGGCCGACGAGTTCCGCCTGCGTGAGAACGCGGCTCGCCGCTTCGTCGTTTTTCCATTCCGTCCGCAAGGTCACGCGGCCGAACTGCTTCAGCTTCGGCGGCGGCGGCGCGGGCGGAGGCTCCGGCAGCCGCACGAAGAAACGCACGGCGACGGTGACGTGCTTCTTCCCGCGCGCGTCGCGGTAGGCCAATCGCAAAACGTGCACGCCCTCTTCCAGCCCCGAAAGGCTGAAGGTCACGATGTCCTTTTCAATCGCGAGCGACGCGCCCGCCGCGAATCCGTCGAGCTCCGCGAAGGCGCCTTCGGGAAGCGGGCCGGCAAGCTGTCCCACCACCTTCACGTCGCGTTCGTACAGCACGTCGCCTTCCGCGGGCAGCAGAAAGGCGAAGCGGCCCCGGGAGGCGGTGTCCGCCGGGACCGCCCCCGCGGGCAAGGCGGCCCATGCCGCCAGGAAAAAGGCCAGGAGGAATCGCATCCGGGGAAGCGAAGAGGGCCGGCGCTCCCGAAAGGCGTCAGGGACGCCGTTCGTACTCCACTTCCAGCGTGCGGAACTCTTCCGTCGCGGGATTCCAGAAGTCCACTTCGAGCCGGTCGACCGCGAACCCCGAGGCCGCCAACTCGCGTTCTCCCGCGCGCGTCACCACCGTGCCGCGCGCGTCCGAAACGGCCTTGCCGCCGGCCCTCACCCGGTGCGCCGCGCCCGTGGCGCGGTTCCGCACGACCGCCTCGCCCTCCAGCACGAGCAAGGTGGAGGATCCTTCCGTCGTGGAGAACACGAGCCGGCCCGCGCGCGCGCTCGCCGACGCATGCGCGTCCTCAAGGCGCAGTCGGGAGCCTCCCGGGGGCACCGTCCCCGCCACGCGTCCGGCCGACACCGTGACCAGGCGCTCCGCCCCCGAGTCGGTGGAGGCCCGCGTCACCCGCAACCGGGCGCCGCCCGGGGCGTCGAGGGTCATCAGGTCCGGATGGTAGCGCAAGCCCAGGGAGGCTTTCGCTCCCGTCTCGAAAACCGTCCCGCTGTCGGGCAGATCCCCGGCCTTCACCTCGACCGCGGCGGAAGCTTCTCCGGGCCGCGTCATGCGGACGTCGCCGGAAACCCGCTTGACGAGGAGAATATCCGCCCGCGCGACGGAGGCGAGGCTCAGGAACCCGCACAACGGCAGGGCAAGGCCCAACAGGCGCGCGCCCTTCATTCGAAACGGATCCTCGTGACGCGCTGGCGCCCGGAGGCGAATTGACGCGCCAGCGACTCCAGTTCCTCCAGGGAATAAGGCCGCCCGTTGAGGCGAACCAGGCCTTGCGCCGGGACCTGGTCGCGGCGAGCGCCCAGCACCGCGTCATAGCCGGGACCCAAAATGATTTTCAGGGCCGCCAGCACGCGCCGGGAATAGGTTTCACCGTAACGCGCCTGGCCCGGCAGGACCGGGGGATCGGACAGCGCTCCGGGCGGCGCCTCTGCCGTCGTGTTGTCCAGCGCGGGATCCACGCGGAATTGCAACCCATTCGAATAGCTGTAGCGGCTCTGGGGCCCGCGCAGCAGCGCGCGCGCGCGCCAGACATAGGTGCAGCCGGGCACAAGGGACGGCTGGTCGGCGGGATACATCACCGGGAAGCGG
>JAJNBB010000014.1 GCA_021155885.1 Fibrobacteria bacterium
TCATGCGGGCGTATGGGGGTTGACCGTGATCGGGTTGCTCGCCTTCTGGAGGGCGGGCGCGGTACCGCGCCGCGAGGGCGACGGCCTCGTGCTCTGCGGCGCCATGCTGCTCGGCTGGGGGCTCTTCAACACGATCGAAGGGACCGTCGACCACCTCATACTGGGCATCCACCACGTCCGCGAATACGTCGTGAATCAAGCGCCGTGGGACTGGGGCTTCCTGGCCACGGGCCTCGTGCTCTGCCTCGCCGGCATCGCCTGCATCACGCGCGGCGTGCGCACCCGCCACCGCCTGGAAGCCCGCGCCGGCGCGCCGGGGTAATTGACAGCCTGTATCCTGTTGGCTACACTTTTCCCATGGCCGAAATCCGGAAGGCAAAGACGAAAACAACCCCCTACGACGTCGCCGAGCATCTGCGCACGCCCGAAGAACGAGCGGGTTATCTACAAGCCATCATTGAAGAGTTCGAAGGCGACCCGAAGTATATCATGGAAGCCTTGGGCGACATCGCCCGCTCCGAGGGCATGACCCACGTGGCCCGTGCATCCGGGGTGTCCCGCGAGAGCCTGTACAAGTCCCTTTCGGGCACACGCAACCCGGAGTTCTCCACCATCCTCAAGGTCATGGCCGCGCTGGGGCTTCAGTTTCACGTCACCGCGCGTTAAGCGCAGGCCTTCCCGCCCCGGCTACCGCTTCCCTTCCAGCCGGTTCAACTCCTCCAGCAGCCCCCACATTCGGTCGGTGTCCAGGTCGCCCGACTGCTCCAGCCGACGGACCAGGTCGCGGTACAACACCCGTTCGGCGGGAGTGGTCTTGGGCGGCACGCGGAAGTCCTCCACGAACAACCCCAGCCGCGCGTACAGCGCGCTGCCGGGATGCGGGCTGCGCGGCCCCTGCCCCGCCACGATGCGGGCCCGCGCCAAGGTCGCCGCGCCCTCGACCGCCTCGCGATACGCCTGCCAGGCCTGCTGGCCGCCGATGTTCCCGAACGCCGCGCGCTCCGTCTTGGTCATGTGCCGTGTTCCGAATCGCATGGGAATACCATACAAGGGGCGAGGGACGCCCGCCACCCCCGTGTATATTGGAACCCATGGCCCGCATCCTCATCACCGGCTCTGCCGACGGACTCGGCGCCCTCGCCGCCCGCGCGCTCCTCTCCCAGGGCCATCAGGTCATTTTGCACGCCCGCAACCCCGCGCGCGCCCAGGCCGCTCTCGCCGCCGTGCCCGGCGCCGACACCGTGCTGGTCGCCGACCTCGCGAAAGCCGACGAAGTCCTCAGCCTGGCCGACCAGGCCAACGCCCTCGGCCCCTACGACGCCGTGATCCACAACGCCGGGGTGTACCAGGTTCCCCACGAGGAGATCTTCGCCGTCAACAGCCTGGCGCCCTACCTCCTCACCTGCCGGATCGAAAGCGAAGGGCAAAAACCCCGGCGCCTGATCTACCTGAGTTCGGGGGACCACCGGGGCGGCCGCGCGCTGCTGAACAACCTCGAGCGCGGCACGAGCTACGCCGACTCCAAGTTCCAGATTTTGTTGTTGATGAAGGCCGTGGCGCGGGCGTGGCCCGCGGTCTATGCCAACGCCCTCGATCCCGGGTGGGTGCCGACCAAGATGGGAGGCCCCGCGGCGCCCGACGACCTCGACGAAGGCTACGCGACCCAAGTGTGGCTCGCGGCCAGCGAAGACAAGGCGGCGAAGGTCTCCGGCAAGTACTTCTACCACCGCAAGCCCGTCCGCTGCGCGTCCGGGGTGGAGGACACCTTCCTGCAGGACGCCTACATCGCGCGCCTGGAGCTCATCAGCGGGGTCAAGCTGGAATAACCCGGCTCAACCCAGAAGCAGGCGATTGCAGCCCGCGAGCAGAATACCCAAGGCAAGCAACCAGAGTTTTTGCGAAGCATGTCGCCGCTGCGGCACTATCCGGGTTGTTGTGATCATGACTTCAATATGAAAAGACAGCGCGGGCGCGACCACGGGGGTGTTACCCGCGCTTTATTACAGCGACTCAGGAACGATTGTCGCCGAAGTCCTCGTCGCGCAAGGCGGCGAAGGCTCCCCGGCCGCTGATCTGACCCAGCTCGGGCAAAGAGCCCTCGGAGTCATAATCGTAGGTCGCGACGGGGAAAACCGCATCGCCATTCAACGCATGTTCATTATACCGGTCATCGAGGTCGATCTTGCGGGGACGGGGCATGGGAGACTCCTTGCGAAGCGGCCTGAATGACCGCATGGAGCCAATCTCATTCACGGGGAAAGCCGGTCCCATGGGGTTTAAGCCCCATGACCCCCTCTATCGCCGTTTGGACCCTTGGGACCGGCCTCTTCCCCATTGCGGCTGGGGCTTTTCCACGGGCCGCGCGACCAACCCGTTCGAGGGCTTCGCGAAGCGGCCGCCCCCCTGCCTCTTTTCGTTGCCGCGCACGTCCGGTTCGTTGATGCGGTGCAGCATTCCGTCCTTAGGCTCTTCCGCCCCCCTGCCCGCACGCTCGGCCTCGCGCTCTTTCTTCTTCGCGACCTTGAAGTCGCGCTCCTTCTGCGCGTCCTCGATCACGCGCAGCACGCCGCCCACGTCGACGCTTTTCTTCGGTTCCACGAACGCGCCCGTGAGCTCGACTTCGGGCGTGAGCTTGCCCTTCTCGTACAAGGCCCAGATTTCCTTCGCGTACTGCAAGGTCAACAGGACGGGCTCGAAGCGGCCGAAGAAGCGCGCGAGGTTGTCCACGTCGCGCTTGAACAGCATCTCGGCGCTGTTGTTGCCCGCGGCGTTGACGGCCTGCGGCAGGTCGATGATGACCGGCCCGCGATGGTCGACGAGGACGTTGAACTCGGAGAGATCGCCGTGGATGAGCCCCGCGCACAGCATGCGCACGACCTGGTGGATGAGATCCTCGTGAAACTGGATGGCCTCGTCCGAGGTCAGCACGACGTCGTCAAGGCGCGGCGCCACGTCGCCGTCGACGCCCACGATCAATTCCATGATAAGCACGCCATCGTAGAGCCCGAAGGGCTGCGGCACGCGCAGGCCCGCGGCGCTGAGCGTGTTCAGGGCGGCCACCTCGGCCGTCATCCATGAGGTCTCGGCCTGCTTTTGCCCGTAACCGGTGCGTTTCGCCATCGCGCGCGCGTCGCGGCTGCCCTTGACCTGGCGCCCCTCCTGATATTGCGCTGCCTGCCGGAAACTGCGATTGTTGGCCTCCTTGTACACCTTCGCGCAGCGCACGCTCTCCCCCACGCGCACGAGGAAGACGTCGGCCTCCTTGCCGCTTTTGACCTGTCCCAGGACCTCGTCGATGACGCCGTCCTCGACGAGGGGTAGAAGTTTGGAAGGGATTTTCATGGGGTTGTCTTCGCGGGAACAGCGTCCTGGCGGGGAAAGGGAAAGGTAGGTGAATTTTCCGGCACTTCCCTCATCCCGAGCCCGTCGAACTTGACAGGTAAGCTATTACTTACCTATTTTCTTCCCCATGCGCCCGACCGCCCAAATGCCCAACCAAAGGGACTCCCCGGAGCCCTTCACCGCCATCGCCAGCCCCGTGCGGCGCCAGATCCTCGACCTGCTTTCGGACGGCGACCGGCCGGTGAACCACATCGCCAGCCACTTCGAGATGAGCCGTCCCGCGATTTCGCAGCACCTGCAAATCCTGCTCGTGGCCGGCCTCGTGGCCCAGCAGCGCCAGGGACGCGAGAACTACTACCGGCTCGTGCCCGAGCGACTGGCGCCGGTGCGCGACTGGATCCGCCACTACGAACGCTTCTGGGACGACCACCTGGGCCGCCTCAAGAAATTGCTGGACGAGAGGAAATCGCGATGACCCTGGAGAATACCGTGCGCCGGGAGATCCATCTCCCCCACCCGCCCGAAAAAGTCTGGGAGGCGCTCACCGACCGCGCCCTGCTGGCCGCGTGGCTGCACCCCAACGACTTTGAAGCACGCGTGGGCCATCGCTTTACCTTTCACGTGCCCGCCAAGCCCGCCGTGAACTTTCCCGGGATGACCGTGCAGTCGGAGGTGCTGGAGCTCGAACCGCCGGCGAAGCTGGTGCTGGCGTGGAACGCGGCCGAACCCGTGGCCGACACCCGGGTCTCGTTCCGGCTCGAAGCCGACGGAGCCGGCACGCGCCTGTATCTCGAACATTCGGGCTTCAACCTCGACCACTCCTTCGGCAAGCACGCGCGCCAGGGCGCCGAATACGGCTGGGGCGAGATGCTTGCCCGCCTCGGCGAAGTCCTGACACGTTAACCTGAACCCCCACTTCCCCCAAAGGAGATTTCTCATGAACGTTTTACTCTGGATACTTCAAGGTCTGTTCGCCCTGCACACCCTCATGGGCGCCATTTGGAAGTTCGCCAATCCGGCGAAGTCCGCCATCCCCACCCTCGCGGCGATCCCGCACGGCTTGTGGATCACGATCAGCGTGCTGGAATTGCTGGCGGCTGCGGCCCTGGTCGTTCCCGCGCTCAACAAATCCTGGGGCGTGCTGGTCCCCATCGCCGCGCTTTTCGTCGTCGCGGTGATGGCGCTGTACTGCGTGGTGCACCTGGCTTCGGGCAGCCCGGAATACAGTCCCCTGGTTTACTGGATCATCGTGGCCGTCGTGGGCGCGTTCATCGCCTACGGGCGCCTCGCGCTGCGGCCGCTCTAAACCGGCCGGGAAATCCAGTCGGGGGAGCCGGAATTACTTCCCCTTGTTCCCCTCGAGCTTCGAGATCGCGTCGAAGTTCGCCGCGATCAGCTTGAGCGCGAGGTCGATCGAATCCCGCGGCAAGGTCCCCTTATGCTGCCACCGGTTCAAGGTGCCGGCCAAAGAGCCCTGCGAGGGGTCGAGGAGCATCTCCCACTGGGCCATGCTTTCCTTGTTCTTGGAGCGCAGCAGGCCGTCGCGATGGGCGCTGTTGAGCCCCGCCATCACCGAATCCGCCGTTCTCGCGCACAGGGAATAGTTTCGGTCCGCCTTGCGGACCAGGCGCAACGACTCGATTTTCAGCCGCGCGGTTTCATCGAAGGAGTATTGGTTGAACGGGGCGAGGATCGCGCACCCCGAAAAGAGCATGAAAAAAGCGGCAGCCACGCCTGTCAAGTGTTTGCCTACCATGAAAGGCTCCGTGTTCCTAGGGCACAACCTATGCCGCCACCACACGATGCAAAAAGGGGGGCGACGAGGCTATCCGGTAAACACCTACTCCGCGTTGTCGGGGAACAAATCCTCGTCGCGCAGAAAGTCCAGGCGCTCCTCGGTACCGGCTTCCCCCAGTTCGGGGACCACGTCCTCGACCTCGAAATCCGTCTCATGGGCGGGCTCGTGGCCGAAGTTCAGGGACTCTTCGTTGTACCGGTCGTCGGCTTCCAGCTTGCGGGGACGCGCCATGGTCCGGCGCCTACTTGGCTTCGACGATGGGAGGGTGCAGTTGGACGACGCCCGTGTGGTTGCCCACCTGGTTGACCGACTTGATGGGGGCGACGAACACCTCCACGACTTCTTCCTGGAATTCGGCGCCGCCGGCGGCGGCTTTGAGGGCGTTTTCTGCGTTTTTGGTGTTGTCTTTATGGGCCATGTGACCTCCAGGTTGGGGACACAATACGTGGCCATGAGTACAGGATGCAAAAAGAACGGTCCTAAAACGGTTAAGGCGAAAATGAATCGGCGCCGAAGCGCTCTCTCGAACCCCAAACCTTCATTTCAGCCTTAAAACGCTCCTTTGGCTTACTCCCTCCCTTCCAAAAGATTATTTTTAACCGTCCCGGCGCGTCCGGCACACGCATTCTATCCTGAAAAGGCATTCCATGAAGAAGATCGGCATGATCGGCATCGGCCTGATGGGCCACGGCATCGCGAGCAACCTCGTCAAGAAGGGCCAGACCCTCACGGTGCTCGAGCACCCCGGCAACCAGCCCCTTGACGGTCTCAAGGCGCAGGGCGTCACCTCGGTGAACACTGCCCGCGAACTGGCCGCCCAGGTCGACGTGCTCATTCTGTGCGTCACCGGGACCCCGCAGGTCGAAGCCGTGCTCACGGGCGAAGGGGGCAACGACGGCGTCCTCAAGGGAATCCGCCCGGGCACCATCATCATCGACTGCTCCACCGCCGTGCCGGCCTCCACCGAGCGCATGGCGAAGTTGGTGCACGACGCCGGCGGCCGCTTCGTCGACTCCCCCATGACCCGCACGCCCAAGGAAGCCGCCGAAGGCCGCCTCAACCTGCTCGTCGGCGGCGACAAGGCCCTGTTCGACGAAGTCCGCCCCATTTTGGCCTGCTTCGCCGAGAACATCACCTACTCCGGCCCCGTGGGCTCCGGCCACATCATGAAGCTGCTGCACAACTACGTGTCGCTGGGCACGTTGACCTTGATCGCCGAAGCCGCGGCCTCCGCCAAGCGCTTAGGGCTAGACACCGAGACCTTCGTGCAGGTGCTCGAGCAGGGCGGCGGCCACGGCGCCGCGCTCACCCGCATCAAGCCCTACCTGCTCTCGGGCGACGCGGGCAACATGCGCTTCAGCATCTCGAACGCGCACAAGGACCTCGGCTACTACAACCAGATGACCGAGGACGCGAAGCTCGACAACACCATCGCGGCCGCCGTGATGGAGACTTTGGGCGAGGCCAAGGAGCAGGGCGATCCGAACGGGTTCCTGCCCGAGATGGCCACCCGCATCGCGGACCGAAAGGCATAGGAAGCGAAAACGGACGCGCACCATTCCCTCGGAAGACCGGTCCCTGCCAGGGCCGGTCTTTTTAATTTTCGGACACCATGACGCCGCGCCCCTCTTCCTTCCGGATCCTGGCCTTCGCCCTCGCGGCGCTCTCCCTGGCTGCCTGCCAGAAAAAACCGGAAGAACCCCGGGTTTCCCGGCAGGCCCTGATCGACTCGGGCCGCGTGGAGTTCGGCACCTGCGCGCTCTGCCACGGCCGCGAGGGCCGGGGCGAACGCTGCCCTCCCCTGATCTACTCCGACTTCGTGCAGGGCGACCGCGCGCGCCTGATCCGCTTCGTGCTGCGGCCCGAGGACACCGTGCGCGTGAACGGGGTGCTGTGGCGGCACGGCGAAATGCCGCCGCTGGAGACGCTCGCCGACTTCGAAGTGGCCGCCGTGCTCACCTATATCCGCTCGCTCAACGACTCGCTCATCGCCTGCACGCCGGAGAGCGTCGAGGCGGGGACCTGGGCCGCGTGCCGCACGCGCGCACGGCCCGCCGCGGATCTCGCCGCGGACTCGATCCTGCCCGCCGAGGTGGCGGCCGTCCGCGCGACGCTTCCGCCGTTGTAAGGCAACCGACTAAATTTCGGGCATGTGCTATGCCTACAAGCCCGCCTCGCTCCCGGGGATCCGCGTCGCGGGCGGCGCCGCGGAGACTGCCGACGGGTTTTACTACGCCAAGGACACCGTCCCGATTCTGCTGCCCGGAGACGACGTGCGCCTCATGCGCTGGGACCTGGTCCCGCGCGGATTCCTGAGCCGGGAGAAGCCGACCCTCGCCGAGGCGATCCGCAAGAAAAATTCGCGCGCGGTGAATCCCGAAACCGGCAAGACCTGGGGCTTCAGTTCCTATAACGCGCGCCTTGAAACCCTGGAAAAGCTGTGGACCTTCAAGGAAGCATGGCGGGACGGAAACCGCGGCGTTATTCCCGTGGAGGCCTTTCGCGAGCGGCCGAACATGGACGGCGCGCCCGAGGAGTCGAAAGGGCGCGAGTACGAGGTCCGGCTGGACGCGCCCCATTTCCTCGCCGTGCTGTTCGATGCCTGGAAATCCCGCGACGGAGAAACGCTGGAGTCGTGCACGGTGATCACCGGCCCGAGCGACGACATCCCCGCGCTGCAAAGCATCTGGCACGAGCGCGTGCCCATACTCTTGTCGGCGGAGGCCTGCGAGATCTGGCTGGATCCCGCGACGAGTCCCCGCACGGCCCTGGCGCTTCTGTGGGACGCGCCCGTCCCACGCCTGACGGTTCAGGAAGTTCCCCAGGCTCCCAAACCTCCCAAAGCGCCCAAGCCGGCCAAGCCTTCCAAGGGCAAGGTTCCGAAAGAGAAGCCGGACGAAGAAACCACGACTCTCGACCTTTTCGGTTCCGTCTTATGACGCAAACTTGACACTTGGGCCCCGATAGGGCCGTATCTTACTCTTAACGCCTCATGCAACCGCCCCACCGGACGGCCTCCCTCGGATCCCGAGACGGCCGACTCGACGGACCGGGACGATTCGGGAGCGTATGATTCCGCTAGAGGCGGCCCGCGCATCTGCGAAACGGGCCGCCTTCTTTTTTCAGGGGTTCCTGGCCGGTTTCGCTCTCCCTTAGCCGACGAGGACTGCGTCGATGGACACCTTGGGAAAGGTCCGCTTGATTTTGACCAGCGTCGCCAACTCGGGATTGCTTTTCCCGGATTCCAGCAATTGATATTGGCGGAGATGCTTGATGCCCAGCCGCTCGGCGGCCAGGCGCTGGGGCCAACCGTTCCGAAGACGGCTGACCCGGATCATGGTCGCCAAGGCAACGTGGGGATCCACGGCCACGGCCAGGATGTTCCGGGATTTCACGAATTTTCCCGGCATGGGAGGGATCCACTTGGAATCCGCCGGCTCGTTAAGCGCCAGGTTCAAGGCATCGGCCAGGTTCGATTTAAGTTCTTCCAAGGTATCCCCTTGCGTCGTGATACCCAGCCCCTTCTCAAGGCTCCTGGCCCAAAAACCTCCGCCTTCCGCATGGATCCTGAAATGATACTGCATTTACCGCGTCTCCTTTAGGCGTTTAAGCAAATCGTGTTCCGTGCCTCGCTTCAATTCACGATGCATGGGAATGGTTTCACGCGCACCACCCTTCATCAAACGCACGTGACTTCCGGTTTGACGCAATGCGCGCCAGCCGGACTCCAGGTACAGGCGCAACATTTCCTTTCCGCTCATCGGCATAATAAATGACTTCTTTTAAATAGTCAAGGTGTTCTAGGGAACGAAGGCCCCGCAATCTTCATGCCGTGGCGGGACGCGCAAGATTTCGTCACATGAAAATTCGCCGGACTTCTTAGTTTATGGATTCTCTCTTCCGGGGACATGTCATGCCCACAGCCTTTTACCACTTGCTCGCCAACAACCTGCTCGCCAACACCACCAACTTCTTCGTGTGGGCCACGGCCATCTATTGGGCCTACCTGTCCACGAAGTCGGTGCTGGCCACCTCGATCCTGTCGGGCATCTACCTGGTCACCACCGCCGCCTGCGGGATCTGGTTCGGCTCGGTCGTCGACCACACGCGCAAGAAAACGGCCATGCTCCTTTCGAGCCTGGGCACCTTGGCGTTCTTCGTCCTGGCGGTCGTGGCGTTTTCCTTCTCCGACCCGGCATCGTTCAAGACCGTCGCCAGTGTGCCGCTGTGGTTGATCGTGACGTTGCTGCTGTTCGGGGCCATCGCGGGCAACATCCGCATGATCGCCCTGCCCACCGCCGTGACCTTTTTGGTTCCCGAGGACCGGCGCGACCGCGCCAACGGCATGTCGGGCATGGTATTCGGGTTCTCCTTCGCCATCTCCAACGTCGCCGCCGGCGTGGGCCTGGGCTTCCTGGGGTTCTTCTGGACCATGGCGGTGGCCATCACCTTGACCGTGATCGCCGCGCTGCACCTGACGCTTCTCAAGATTCCCGAGGACCAGGTGGTGCCCGCCTCGGCGGCAAACCCGCCCGCGGCGCAGGAAGGACCGGAATCGGCGCCCGCCCCCACCCCTTCCGTCACCCCCGCGAAGGCGGGGGTCGATTTGAAGGGAACCTATGTCGTCGTGGCCGCCATCCCCGGCTTGTTCGCGCTGATTTTCTTCACCACCTTCAACAACTTCCTCGGCGGCATTTTCATGGCGCTGATGGACGCCTACGGCTTGTCGCTGGTGTCAGTGCAGTTCTGGGGCACCCTCTGGGGCGTGCTAAGCCTCGGGTTCATCCTCGGCGGTCTCTACATCTCGAAGTTCGGGCTGGGGAAGAACCCGCTGCGGACCTTGTTTCTCGTGAACCTGCTGTGCTGGTCGATGTGCGCCGTGATGACCTTGCAGCCGTCGATCTGGCTGCTCGCGGTGCCCATCTTCGTATGGCTGTGCGTCGCGCCCTTCGCCGAGGCGTGCGAGCAAACCGTGCTGCAGCGCGTCGTGCCCCAGGACCGGCTGGGCCGCGTGATCGGGTTCGCGCAAAGCATCGAGCAATCGGCCTCGCCGCTGACGGCCTTTTTGATCGGGCCCCTGGCGCAATTCTTCTTCATCCCCTTCATGACCACCGGGCGCGGCGTCGACTGGATCGGCGGCTGGTACGGCACGGGCCAGGGCCGCGGCATCGGGTTGGTATTCGTGGTCGCCGGGATTCTGGGATTCATCGTCACCTTGATCGCGATGCGGTCCACGGCATTCAAGCATCTAACCGAACGGTACCAAAAGGCGCCGGAGCCTACTCCGGCAGCACATCAATAATCACCGTCCGGTTGTAGTTGCGTTCCTCGGGCGTGGCGTTTCCGAAGGGCGCCTGCCGGGGATCTTCTCCCGACCAGGTCGGCTTGAACGTGACGCCGCGGAGCCCGCGGGCGGAGGTCGAGCCCTCGAGGATGCGCTGGACGCCCAGGGCGCGGTCGCGCGAGAGCTTGAGGTTGTATTCCTGTTTGCCCACGATGTCGGTGCGGCCCCGGATGGAGACGGCGCCGGAGTCGGGAATCCGGGAGGTCACCGCCTCGGCCAGGAAGCGCTCGTATGCCGACACCGCCTTGGCCTGGTCGATGTCGAAGAGGATGGCGAAGCGGTTGGTTTGGTGGATGCCCTCGTGCCGGGTCTCGAGGCGGAAGGAGGCTTCGCGGCGCACCAGGATCGGGACGGGCCGGGAGGCGTCGCGCCGTGTCTGCCCGACCAGGGCGGCCTGGTAGGCGCCCTGGAAGCGCCCACCCAGAAGGCGCGCGGCGGGGAGGGCGACGCGGGCGCGGTCGAAGGGCCCGAAGCGGCGCGGCGCGACGGAGGTATCGGGGACTTCGCGGGCCTCGCGGATCTCGAGCCACCAGGGATCCAGCGCCTCGGAACCCGGGGCGAGAAACACGACGCTGTCGATCCCGGGCGTCTCGCCGCGGATCTCCACGGGTTTGAGCATGAATTGGGACCCTTCCCCGATCTGCACGAGCATTTCGCGCGAGTCGCTGCGAATCTCCACGCGCTGGTCCTCCGCGGCGAGCATCTCCAGCTCCGAGGCGGCGCGATCGCCAGGGGCCACCGGCGCTTGTTCCCTGCCTTCGGTCAGGATGCGGGACGCTTCGAGCGCGAAGGTTTCCACGAGATAGGTTTTGACCGCTTCGGCGCGGGCCTTGCCGTATTGGGACCCGTGCGCCGACAGGCCCGTGAGGGTGAGCGTGGCCGCGGGATGACGGCGCAGGCGGTCTCCGATGATGTTCAGGATGTGGCGGTACACCGCGATCTGCCGGGCCGAACGCCCGGTGGGGCGCGCCGGAAAGGAGTCCTGCAGCTGCTCCTCGCGAAAGGAAAGCGCCTGCGCGGGCGTGAGCGTGGCGTAGCGGCCGGAGAACCGGATCTCGCCCTCGTCGAAATACACGTAGTTGCGCAGCGGGAAGGTCTCCTGGATCTTGCGGGCCAGCACGACGCGGGAGGGCGCCCGCACGGTGAAACGGACGGACGGCCCGGGCGCGGCGCGGGCCCCGGCCCGCGCGAACTTGAACACGGCGCCCAGCCGCACGGTTTCGATTCCCCAGCGATCGACGAGGCCGTCGTTCGAGCGCGGGTTTTGGCCGAAGTAAGGCTGGTAGGAGACGAAGGGCGAGACCTCGAGGCGTGTCCGTGAGCCGGCGGGGGTCCAGGCGATGTCATACCCCGCGCCGACCTGCCCCGAAAAAACCACGCTCCGCATTTGGCTGAATTCTCCCTCGGCGGTGGATATGCCCACGCGCGTGTGCTCGAAGGTTTTCGCCGTACTCCAGGGCGCCAAAAAGGCGACGCGCGGTCCCCCGAACACATGGAAGGCGCCGGCGAAAGGAGCGTAGCGCAGGCTGGGTTCGATGGAGAGATACGCCGGCCGGGCCGAGAGGCGGCCCTCCTCGCCGCAGGGGCACAGCACATCGTCGAAGCGCCCCCGGCGGTCATCGTACCCCAGCTGCAGAATGCCTCCCCACACGGGGTCCGGCCGGTACTCCAGCACCGGCGCGATATAGGCCCCGGCCCCGAAGCCCTTGTGGAAAGCCGCGAGCGCGGTCACCTCGGGATTCAATTGCTGGGTCGTTCCGCCGTAAAAATTCAAGTTCACCGCGCCGGCCGCGCCGAACCACCACGTCGGCGCTTCCGCGGGCGACGAGGGAACCGGTTCGAGGGCGAACGGCGTCGCCGCGCCCCCCAGCAGGCACAAGAAAAACCCGAACGCCTTCATGGCGTCACCGTGAAGGTCCACACCGTCGACCAGGGGCTGTCGCCTCCGGAATTCGAGGCCCGGACGCGCCAGTAATGCACTCCGCCCGAGAGCGAGGCATGCGGGACCTTCTTCGACACGATGAAGGAATTATTGGGCAGTCCGGGCGCATCGAACGCCAGCGTCGCGAAAGTCGGGCTGGCGGATACCTGGAGATGGTAGGTGGTCGCCGTCGGGCCCGTGGCCGGGAACCAGTAAAGCCGCAGGAAGGCATCCGTCTGAAGCGAAAGGGAATATGTACTCCCATTGTTAATGGCCTCGAGGATCGGAGACTTGGGAATCGAATCCACCGTCGTGAAGGTCCAGGTGATCGTGGTGTCCACCGGGCCCATGGCGGTCACGCTATCGGAGGGATAAGTCACCGTCACCACGTAGGTCGTTTCGGGAAGCAGGCTGTCCACAGGGTCAAAAACCAAGGTGCTGTCGCCGGGATCGTAGGTCACGGTGCCGGGAATGGTGTCGTCGCCGAGCGTGACCACGATCGCGTTAGTGTCGAAAACCACGGGATTAAAAACCGTGTCGAAGTGGACGAAGATTTCCTCGTCCAGGGGAACATCGTCCTCCCCGTCCTTGGGAAAGACCTCGCCGATCCCGTCCGGGGGCTCCGGATCGTCTTCCTCGGTGGTGAAGGTCCACGTATATACCGTGTCGAGCCCGATTCCCAAGGTGTCGGTGACCTCGGGAGTAACGATCACGGTGTAGGTTTCATCGGGCAGCAGGCTGTCCACGGGATCGAAAACCGCTGTGGTATCCTGGGGATCGTAGGTGACCTCGCCCGGCACCGTATCGCCGTCTTCCTCCAGCACGACGAAAGTCTCGGGGTTCACCGAGGCCGAATCCAGGGGCAGGGTGAACGTGATTGTGATGTCTTCGTCGAGGGGGACATCGGTCGCGCCCGGGGGCGGCGTCACCTGCACGATTTCCGGAGGAATGCATTGCAGGGGGATCCCCTCGGGCTCCGGCATGAAGCAGCCTGCCAGGGCGAGCGGAAGCAGTAAAACCAGAAAGCGCGGGATCATGGGGTCAAGTATAGCCCCGCGCGCAAGAAAGCGGAGCTATTTACGCGGGGGACTTTTTCTTGCGCGGACGGCGGACCCAGGCCATTTCGATGCCCGCCGGTAAAAAGGAAACGGCGGCCACCGCCAGCAGCACCCAACCAAAGTGATGGCGCACCCCCGGAAGCCTGCCGAAGTAATGCCCGGAGAGGCCGTATGCCAAGGTCCAGAGCGTCGACCCGGCCAGGCTGTAGCCCGCGAAGCGCCAATAAGGCATGCGACCCAGGGCGGCCGTGAAAGGCATCACGCCGCGCACGAACGGGATGAACCGGCCGAAAAGGACCGCGGGCGCCCCATGGCGATCATAAAAAGTCTCGGCGCGCTTCAGGGATTTGCGATTGAAGAAGCGGCCGTGGCGACTCTCGAAGGGCTTGCGGCCCACCGTGCGGCCCAGCAGGTAGCTGATCTGGTCGCCGCAAAAGGCCGCCACCGCGAACAGCGGGAGCAGGTAGCGTATGTCCAAGGTCTTGAACCGCGCACTGAGCGCCGCCGTGACGAAAACGATCTCGTCCCCGGGCAGGGCGAACATCACCACGAGACCGGTCTCAGCAGCCACGATCGCGAAAAGAAGGGGGTAGGTCCACTCGCGGTACTCGCGAACCACCTCGCCGAGGTGCCTGTCGAGGTTCACGAAGAAGTCGGTGAAGGAGTCGAGCATGCTAGGTAGTAGGATACAGGGAACAGGGCACAGAAAAAACAAAAAGGCATGGAATTTGCCGTGTGATTAAGGGTCTCCTAAAAATGAGGAAATCCAAATGATTCAATACCGGGAAGTGAAAGCCTGGGAAAAGGCGCACCAGATTACCATGCATGTTTATCGGGTGACGGCCAGATTCCCCAAGGAGGAGCGCTATAGCCTAACCGATCAAATTCGCAGAGCATCCGTTTCCATTCCATCCAATATTTCCGAAGGGTGCGGTAGAAATACAGATCCACAATTGATGCGGTTCTTTGAAATCTCAAAAGGCTCCGCAAGTGAGCTCGATTATCAATTATTCCTGGCCAAGGAACTGGGATATCTACCCACCGAGGACTATGACCAGTTGACCGCCGCCATCACCGAGGTGCAAAAAATGCTCGCCGTATTCATTAAAAAGGTACGAGAAAGAGCTATCCCCTGACCTACGCGTTCCGTGTTCGCGTTCCCTGTTCCCTGTTCCCTGTAACCTATTCTCTATGCGTCCCCTCCCAGTTTCTGCATCATCCCCCCGTCCACGAAGTAGCTGCTGCCGGTGACGTAGCTGGCGTCTTCCGAGGCGAGGAACACGGCCACCTGGGCGACTTCGTCCGGGCGGCCGGGACGCCCCAGGGGAATGGCCCTGCGGGACTTTTCCATTTCCTGCTCGTCCTCGAGATATTCGCGGGTCATGGGAGTAGCGATAAAACCGGGGGCGATGTTGTTGACCCGGATTCCCTTGGACCCCAGTTCCATCGCGAGGTTGCGGGTGATGTTGCGCAGGCCCGCCTTCGCCGCGGTGTACGCGGCCCCGCCCTGGCTGGGGATTTCTTCGTGCACCGAGGTGATGTTGAGGATCACCCCGCCCGGCCCCCCCTGGCCCCCGCCGCGGTCCCCCATGTGCTTGGCCGCGGCCTGGCACAAGACCCAAGGCGCGATCAGGTTGATGTGGATCACGCGATGGAATTCGTGGAGGGACACGTAAACGGATTCATCGGGACCCTCCACGTCGGTGCCCGCGCAGTTGACCAGGATGTCGATCCCGCCGAGCGCCTTCACGGCTTCCTCGAAGAGCTTTTCCCCGTTTTCGGGATTCGACAGGTCGCTCTGGAGTACCGCGGTCTCGCGGCCCCGCGCCCGCAGGTCCGCCGCGGTCGCCTCGGCGCCGGCCTTGTCCGAATGGTAATGCACGGCCACATGCGCGCCTTCGCGCCCGAAGGCGATGGCGATGGCCTGGCCGATCCCGCTGTCGGATCCCGTGACCAGCGCGCGTTTGCCCTGCAGCTTCATCCCGACCGACATGGCTACTCCACCCCCCGCTTGCGATCGCCGGGACGCACCCGGTCCTCCTCGGCATCATGGCTTCGGGAAGGCGCGGGGTCCTCTCCCCCGGACTCGTCGCCTTGCCCGGTGGCGTTCTCGATCAGCGGGTCGCGATCTCCCGATTCGCCCAGCGCGTCCTGGCCCCGGCCGGGCAGAGGGCGTTCGACGGGATCATTGTGCAGCATCTCGTCCTCCTCGCTCTCGATGCCGCGGTTCGGCACGGAGCGGGGGTCGTGGTTCGAAGAATTTTCTGGGTATGCCATGGCTGCCTCCGGTTCGGGACCCACAAGGGCCCTGAAAGCAGCATCCAAAAAACGCGGGCCGCCGTCCAACCCGCGCGGTCAAAAATATCCGTTTAAGCCTGGATCGGCTCGGCGGCCAGGGGATCGCGGCCGATCAGCGGCTCACCCTTTTTATGGTACCACTCGAGGATCCCGTTCCAGATTTCCTCGGCGGTTTCGGCGTACCAGAACAGGTTCGTGTCCTCGGGGTCGATCACGCCCTCCTCGACCAGGAAGTCGAAGTCGACGACCTTTTTCCAGAAGGATTCGCCCACCAGGATGATGGGCATGGGCTTGATCTTGCGCGTCTGCATCAGCGTCAGGGTCTCGAACAACTCGTCGAGCGTCCCATAGCCGCCGGGAAAGGCCACCATCGCGCGGGCGCGCAGGAGAAAATGGAGCTTGCGGATGGCGAAGTAGTGGAATTGAAAGCACAGCTCGGGGGTGATGTACGAGTTGGGATATTGTTCGTGGGGCAAGGTGATGTTCAGGCCCACGGACGGAGCCTTGGCGTCGAAGGCCCCGCGGTTGGCGGCCTCCATGATGCCGGGCCCGCCCCCGGTGATGACCACCACGCGCGGGCCGGCCTTGTTGGCCGCGGCCTTGCTCACGATGTTCCCGAACTTCCGGGCCGTATCGTAGTAGCGGCTTTTCTCCACGATGCGCTCGGAGCGCTCGACCTCCAGCTTCAACTTCATGCTTCCGGGGTGGGCGGCCCAGGCGGCCAGGGCCTGGTGCAATTGGCGCTTCGCCGCCTTGGGTTCCGGCGTGCGCGTGCTGCCGAAGACCACGATCGTGCCCTCGATGCGGTGTTCGCGCATCAAGACCTCGGGTTTATAGTAGTCCAGTTGCAGGCGTACCGCGCGCGTCAGCGGGTGACGGAGAAAGTCGGGATCGTTGTCGGCGGCGCTTTTATAGGTGGGGCCCGCCATGATTTTGGCCAGGCGTTTCGCCGCGCGCGGGTCGTCCTGCGGGGGCTTGGGATGGGCCTCGGGAAGCGGGGTCTGGCGGCGGTCGCCCACGGGTTGGGGGACCTTGGCCTTGGCGGACTTCTTGGCCGCCACGCCGCCGACCTCCCGCAACGAGGCGGCGCCCTTTCCGGGACGTTTGGGAAGGGGCTTTTGCGGCGCGTTCTCGACTTCATTCTCGTCGATTCGACGAATTCTTGCGGAGGATTTGGTGACTGATTTTCGCTTCTTCATAAAATCAAGTTACGAAGAACAGGGAAAGCTGACAGCGTAGAGCGTACAGCGGATAGCCGGAAAAAAGAGCCGTAGCCTACCCAAGGGGCCGGCTGTTCGCTGTACGCTGTCCGCTAACCTACGGATACCACACCCCGCGCCGCCAGGCATGACGACGAAGCTTTTCCACCAGGGGCCGCGGCAGGGGCGGCAGGTCGGCCACGGCCGTGTTCAGGTCCGCTTGAGCCGGGTTGCGAATGCCCGGGATCACGGCGGAGACGCCCGGCTGCGCCAGCGGGTACAGGAGGGCGGCCTGGGGCAAGGCGTACCCGCTGCCCGCCACGTCCTTCCGGATCTCCTCCACGCGCTCCACGGTATCGCGCAAGCGCTCTCCCTTGAAGTAGGTCCTGCGGAAATCGTTTTCGGGGAATTGGGTGTCGGGGGTATACTTGCCCGTGAGCGATCCTTCGTCGAAGGCCACGCGCACGATCACGCCCGTGCCGGCGGCCTGCGCGGTCGGCAGCAGTTCGGCGGAGGCGTCCTGGTCGAAAAGGTTGTAAATGACCTGCACCGCGTCGAGCAGGCCGGCCTTCATGGGGTCGTTGACCGCGTCCTGGTCGTGCTCGGGGGTCGAAATGCCCACGGCGCGGATCTTGCCTTCTTTCCGGAGTTTCGCCAAGGCGAGCAGCGGCCCCGGGTCGCGGTTCCAGGCGCGCGTCCAGGTGTGCAGAAAACAAATGTCCAGGCAGTCGGTGCCGAGGTTCCTGAGGCGCGTTTCCACATCCTGACGCAGATATGCTTCGGAATAGGCCGCGTCCCATTTCTCCCAGGGAGACGGGCGCCATATGTGGGTTTGAGGCGCGACCTTGGTCGCGACATACACCTTGCCCGCTCGTCCCTTGAGAAAATCCCGGATAATGCGCTCGCTTTTGCCGCCGCCATAGGCCGCCGCGGTGTCGATATGGTTGACGCCCAGTTCAACGGCTTTCTCCAGCGCGGCGAGGGAGTCGGAATCGCTTTGCCGGCCCCACCAGTCCTCACCCAGGGCCCAGGCTCCGAAGCCGATTTCCGAAACCTCGATGCCGGTCTTTCCCAACGGACGGTATTTCATGGAATTCCTGCTTTAAGAGAACGCGTATGGCCGCAAAAGTGTTCTATGCGATCTTTTGCGGCCATTGTGTTTTAATCAAGGTAGTGAACCGGCGAATTCCGGTCGATGCCGACCGCGCTGCGCTCATAGAACGTCGCGAGCAGGGCGGACTTCTCCTCCGGCGAAAGGGCGTAGTTTTCCCGTCCGTTTTCGCGGAGGAAGCGGTCCAGCGTCGCCATGATCACGCCGGCGCACACCGAGACGTTGAGGCTCTCCGTCAAGCCCTGCTGGGGAATGCGGAAGCGCACGTCGGCGCGGGCCAGTGTGTCGGGATGATTGCCCATCGTCTCGGAGCCCAGGTAAAAGGCGGTCGGAACGGACAGATCGAGGTCGAACAGGGATTCGCTATGGTTGGTGGAGGCCACGGCAATGCGATAACCTTGCGCCTTGAGGCCGTCGAAGCAGGCGGCGCGGCGGTCGTGGCAGAAGATGTCCAGCCACTTGTAGCTGCCCTTCAGCACCGAGCGGGTCACGCGATAGGGATTGACCTCGTTGATGACGTGCACGTTCTGCAGGCCGAAAACCTCGGAGGTGCGGATCACCGCGCTGATGTTGTGCGGATCCTTGAGGTCTTCCATCACCAGGGCAAAGTGGCGCGTGCGCCGGTCCACCAGGCCCCGCAGCAGCTCGCGGCGACCCGCCGTCAGCTTGCGGCCGTACTCCAGGATCCTGCGCCGCGTCTCGGGATCGGCCACGCCTTGCGCCTCCGGTAACACTGCCGGGTCCCCGGATGCGTTCGTTTCCGGCTGTCCGCTGTCCGCTGTTAGCTGTCCGCTCATAACCACCTAGGGAATCTGCAACAAGGTTTCGATTTTCTTCTTCTCGGCGCCCGACCAGGCAGGACCTTGCTTAAGGTCGTTGCCCCCGCTCGCCTGCAGCTTCTTCGCCGTTTCGGAAATGTCGCTCAGAACCCCCGAGATCTTGCCCTTTACGAGCCCGCGGAACATGCCCAGGTTCATGATGGTGTTGATCACGCTATTGCCCGGGAAGACCAGGATCTTGACCCGGTAGCCGACCTTCTTTCCGCCCGGCAGCTCCCAGTATTTGAAGTCCATCATCGCCGGTCCCACCAAGGTCCACGGGCCCCATTCCACCGTGCCGCTTCCCAGATAGAACAGCTGCATCTCCTCGTAGCTGCCCGCGATCCGCTTCGCCTCGCCGCGCATGCGCTTGCCGTTCGTACCCTTGAAATGCGTGCGCGCCGCGTCCACGTACTCCGCGGTGTAGGGCTCCTTCTGATAGTGCGTCACCAGCTTGGCCGCCAGCGGGATGTCGTTCACCAGGTACTCCAGCCGCTCCCGCGAGATCGGCAGCGTGTCGTGGATCTCGTAGGTGACGCGGTATTCGAATCCGAGAAAACGGTACAGCCGGTACCCCCACTGGGGATGATCCGGGCCGACGCCCCGGCGCGAGAACTCGCGCGCCTCCGAGCAACGCTCATTGTCGTAGACGATCGATCCCTTCCCCACCACCTCCGGCGAAGGGCAGGCGCCTTCGGGCACTTTCAGGTTGCAGCCGTATAGCAGCCGACAATAATCCTGCAGCCCCGGCGTCATGTCGATGTTCTTCGACTTGTCGGCCAGGTCGCCTTTTTTGATCTGGTCCTTGGAAAGTTTGGGGGGCTCCGCGGCGTGCGCCGCTCCGAGCGCGCACAGCGCGAGGAAGAGCACAGCGTTGGGAGTTGGGAGTTGGGCGTTGGGGGCTAAAACAGAACGCGGAACAAGGCGCGCTTGTTTAATCACACCACGAGCTTTAAGCCAAAGGCCGGAAAGGAAACGCTTTGCGGTTACTCCCAACCCCCAACCCCCAACCCCCGACTTTTTCATCCCCCTATCCTACAAATTTCTTCAGGATCACCGTGGAGTTATGCCCCCCGAACCCGAACGAGTTCGACAGCACGGCCCGGACCTTGGCCTCGCGCGCCTGGCCCGGCACGTAGTCGAGGTCGCACTGGGGGTCCGCCTCGTGGAGGTTGCGCGTCGGATGCACGACGCCCTTGTCGAGCGCGAGCAGGGCCGCCACGGCCTCCACCGCGCCCGCCGCGCCCAAGGTATGGCCGATCATCGACTTCGTGGAGTGCATCATCAGCTTCTTCGCGTGCTCGCCGAAGCACTTCTTGACGCCCATGGTCTCTCCGATGTCGCCCAGGGGCGTCGAAGTGCCGTGCGCGTTCACCAGGTCGATGTCTTCGGGGTTGAGCTTCGCGCTGCGGAGCGCGGCCGCCATGGCCAGGGCCCCGCCCTTGCCCTCGGGATGCGGCGCGGTGATGTGGTATCCGTCGCTGCTCTGGCCGAAACCGGCGAACTCGCCGTAGATCTTCGCGCCGCGCTTCTTCGCGTGCTCCATCTCCTCCAGGCACAGCACGGCCGCGCCCTCGGCGATCACGAAGCCGTCGCGGCCCTTGTCCCACGGGCGCGAGGCGCCTTCGGGGTCGTCGTTGCGCCCGGAGAGGGCCTTCATGTTCGCGAAGCCGGCCACCACGACCTCGACGACCGCCGCCTCGGTGCCGCCCGCGAAGATTACCTCGGCGTCGCCGCGCTGGATGGCGTGGAAGGCCTCCCCCATCGCGTGGTTCGCGCTCGCGCAGGCCGAAACGGCCGTGTAGTTGGGGCCCATGAAGCCGTGCTCGATGCTCAGGTAGCCCGAGGCCGTGTTGGGCAGGATCATCGGGACGAAGAAGGGGGTGACGCGCTTGTGCCCGCGCGCGGCCTTGACCTCGGTCTCGGCCTCGAAGGTGCCGACGCCGCCCATGCCGCTGCCCAGGTACACCCCGACGCGCTCCAGGTCGTGCGGTCCGTCCAGGAGCCCCGAGTCGGCGACCGCCTGGTTGCCGGCCACGACCCCGTAAATGATCGCCTTGTCGAGGCGGCGCGCCATTTTCTGGTCCTTGAACAGGGGCACGTGATCGAACGCGGGAACGAGGCCCGCGATCTGGCTCGGCGAAGTGCTGACGTCGAAGCGGTCGTTGGCCCGGACGCCCGACTTGCCCTCCGCGAGATTGGCCCAGTATTCCCCGACCGAAAGGCCCAGGGGGGTGACGGCCCCGATGCCGGTGATAACGACGCGTTTGTTCATTTGGTTCTCCGTGATTAGCGCTTTGCAGGTAAGAGGTGGGAGGTAGGAGCCAACGCAAAAAGGAATTCCTTCTATTGCTTTCCCTCCTACCTCCTACCTCCTACCTCCTACCTCTTACCTATTCCCTCTTGTCCAACTCCGCTTCCGTGATTTCCGTGACCTTGCCGAAATCCGCCAGCGACGCGCCGTTGTGAGCTTCGTCCGGGGTCAGCAGGGTTTTCTTGGGACCCACCGCGACGATGCGCAGCGAGTCGGCGTTGAAATAGCGGCGAAAGGCGTCCTCGACCTCGGCGCGGGTCATGCCCTCGATGGCCTTGCGGTAGTCGCGGAAATGTTCGGGCGAGCGCTTCCAAGCCTCGCTCTGCGCGAAGATGCGCGCGGTCGCGGCGGGCGTGTCGAACAGCGACGGCAGGCTCTTGAGGAGCCCGTCCTTGGCCTTTTCCAGCTCGGCGTCGGTGACGCCGTCCCGCGCCATGCGGCGGATCTCCTCGCGCACGATGCGGATCGCGTAGGCCCCCGTCGCGGCCTTGGTTTGCATGCCCACGTACACGGTGCCGCGACGGTTGTAATCGCTCTCGACGTCGCTTCCCACGCCGTAGGCCAAGCCCTCGTCGCTGCGCACCCGCTGCACCAGGCGCGAGGTGAAGCCCCCGTCGCCGAGGATGTAACTGGCGACCGCCAGCCGGTAATAGTCTGGATGCGGCCGCCGCACGCCGGGAAGGGCGATGCGGAGGGTGGTCTGCGCGAAGGGCTTGTCGACCAGGTAGACGCCGGGCGCGCGCGGGCCCGCAAAGGGGGGTACCGGCGCGGTTACCCGGGGGTTCCTTTTCGCGGTCGCGGTATCCGGAAAGCCCGCGACGAAGGCGTTGAGCTTGCGGACCATGGCGGCGCGGTCGAACTTTCCCGCGACCCCGATCACCAAAGTCTCCCGCGTGAAGCCGGTGCCGGCGAGGCTCCGGAGGTCTTCCGGCTTCACCCCGCCGATCTCGGCCTCGCTCGCCGCCCAGTTGGCGGGATGACTGCCCTGCATCACGCGCTCATAGGCCGCTCCCATCACGCCCGCCGGCGTGGCGTAGCGATGCTTGACGCCCTCGAGCAGTTGGCGCTGGGTCAGCCGAAAAACCGCCGGGTCGTTGCGGGGCTGCAGGACCGCGTCGGAAAGCAGCCCCATCAGGGCGTCGGCGTCCTTGGACAGCGCGTCGAAGGAGGCCGTGCTCTGCCAGTAGCCCACGCCCGCCGAGAGCCCGGCGGCGATGAACTCCAGGCTGTCCTCCAATTGGGAGGGGCTCAGCTTGCGGGTGCCCCCGTCCTTGAGCAGCAGGGAGTACAATTGGCGGGAAGCGACCTCCTCGGGCCTTGCGGGGGAATTCGGCCGCGCCGAAAACACATGGAAGCGCACGAGGTCCAGCGTGCTGTCGGGAACCAGATAAGCCGTGGCCCCGCCCTCGAGCGCCACGCGGTAATCGGGGGGGTACGGAGGCTCGTAGACGTCCGCAGGGGGCACGATGTCCTTGTAATGCGCCGGAAGCGACCGGAGCGGGGCTTTGGGGGCCGCGCCGGAAACGGTTATTGCAGAAAAAACCGTTACAAGTAGAAAATATTTCATTTCTTCCGCCCCGTTTTCCCGGCCTTGCCCTTGGCCGTCTCCGGAGGGGCGGGCGGGATGATCACGCCCACGGTGGCCGCGTCGCGAAGGAAGTATTTCTCGGCGGCGGCGCGCACCTGCTCGGCGGTCACCTTTTGCACGGCCTCGGGAAAGCGGTTGATGTCCCGCCAGTCGCCGCGCATTTCCCAGGCGGCCAGCTCATCGGCCAGCCCTTCCATGTCCTCCACCGCGCGCACGGAGCGCGCGGCCACCTGGTTGCGGGCCCGTTGCAGTTCGCGCTCCGAGATGGGCCGCTTCGCCAGTTCGTCGAGCACGCCCCACACCGCCGCTTCCACGTCGGGCATGGAAGGATGGCCGTCGAGGCTCACCGCCACCTGGAAGGAGGAGGCGTATTTATCGACGCCGTTGCCCGCCGACGCCGAGGTGGCCAGCTTCAGGGTGTCGACGAGCTTCCTGTGCAGGCGGCCGCTCTTGCCCGACAACACGCCCTCGAGGATGTCGAGCGCATGCAAGTCCTCGTGCGGGTATCCGGGCGTATGGAACAGCAGGTCCAGGCGGGGCGGCGTATCGCCGCGGCGCACCGTCAGCCGCTTCTCCCCCGCCGGGGCGGGCTCCTCGGTCACCACCGGGGGGAAGTCGTCGCCGCGCGGGATGGAGCCGAAATAACGGCGGATATCCGCCAGGGCCGCCGCGGTGTCGATATCGCCGGCGAGTACCAGGATCGCGTTGTTGGGCTTGTAATAGCGGCGGTAGTGCTCCTGAGCCTGCGCGCGGGTCAGGTTGCGGATGTCGGAAGGGTACCCGATGGTGGGAAAGCGGTAGGGATGCGCCTCGTAGAACACGCCGGTCAGGCTTTCCCAGTAGCGACCCGTCGGGCGGTCTTCCACGCGCATGCGCCGCTCCTCCATCACCACGTCGCGCTCCGGATAAAATTCGCGCAGCACGGCGTTCCGCATGCGGTCCGACTCGAGCCACAGGTAAAGCTCCACGCGGTTGCGCGGCAAAGTGACGATGTAGGCCGTCATGAGATCCGACGTGTAGGCGTTGAGGCCCGTGCCTCCGGCCTTCTCGTAGGCCTCCCACAGCTCGTAGGGGATCATGCCCTTGCGCTGCTCCGCCACCAGGGAATCGTAGGCGCGCCGCAGGCGGGCCGCCGTCGCCGCGTCGCCGCGTGAACGGTCCAGGCTGTCCATCACGGCCTCGATGCGCCGCTCCAGCGCCTTGTCGGCCGCGGGATCCTTGACTCCCACCTTCTCCGTGCCCTTGAACAGCATGTGTTCCAGCAAATGGGCGATGCCGGTGTTGCCCGGACGCTCGTGCACCGAACCGGTCACGTAGAACAGGCGGCACGACACCGTGGGGGCCTGCTTGGAGGGGTACAGGAGGACCTTCATCCCGTTGTCGAGGACGGTGTAGGAGGCTTTGATTTCAGCGGCGGCGGGAATTGCAAAGACGGCGCAAAAGGCTAATAGCGCAAAAGTGTTGTTGGTTGTTAGTACCTGGTTGTTGGAAAAAACAAACCGCAAAAGCTTGAATGGAGCGCTTTTTGCGTTCAACCAACAACCAACAACAAACAACTTCCGCAGCCTAGATTCCACAGCCTTCCCCACCCCCATCAACCCGCCTTCTCCGTCTCCGCGTCCACGGTCTCCCGGGCGGCTTCGGGGGACTTCGCCACTTCCCCGCTCATCAGGTAGTCCTTCCACTCGCGCACGTCGTAGGTGTATCCCTGCTCGATGAGGAAGAGCTGGCGGTTCATGCCGAACTCCTGCTCCTTGGTGTCGCGCGTGATGAGGGTGTAAAAATGGGCGAGCGATCCGTTGGCCTTGGGACGCAGCACGCGGCCGAGGCGCTGGGCCTCTTCCTGGCGGCTGCCGAAGGTGCCCGAGATCTGGATCAGCACGTTGGCGTCGGGAATATCGACCGCGAAGTTGCCGACCTTGGAAACGATCAGGGTCTGGATGATCCCGCTGCGGAACTCGTGATACAGGCGCTCGCGCTCGGGGTTCGGGGTCGAGCCGGTGATCAGCGGCGCGCCCAGGATGTCCTTCATGGTTTCGAGCTGCGCGAGGTATTGCCCGATGATCAGCACGCGGTCGTTCTTGTGCCGTACCAGCAATTCCTTCACCACCGGGATTTTCTCGGGGTTGGTGGAGGCCAGCATGGTCTTCGTGCGCAGGTCGGCCAGCGCGTAGGTGACGCGCTCGCTGTTGCGCAGCGGCACGCGAATCTCGGTGCAAACCGCGGTGGCGATCCAGCCCTGGCCCTCGAGGATCTTCCAGGGCACCTCGAACTTCTTCGGCCCGATCAGCGAGAAGACTTCCTTTTGCTTGCCGTCCTCACGCACCAGCGTAGCCGTCAGGCCCAGGCGGCGCGTGGCCTGCATGTCCGCCGAAATCCGGAACACGGGCGCCGGCAGCAGATGCACCTCGTCATACAGGATCAAACCCCAGGAATTCTCCGAGAAAATCCCGAAGTGCGGGTATTCCTCGGTTTTGCGCTTGCGGTAGGTCAGTATCTGGTAGGTCGCGACGGTCACGGGGGCGATGGTCTTGCTGTCGCCCGTGTATTCCGACACCTGGTCGGGCCGCAGATTGGTCTTGTCGAGGATCTCGCGGATCCATTGGCGCGCGGCCGTCACGTTGGTGGTGAGCACGAGCGTATGGCAGCGGCAGCGGGCCATGGTCGCGAGGCCCACCACGGTCTTGCCGGCGCCGCAGGGCAGCACGATGACCCCGGAGCCGCCCTTTTCGGTGCCGCCCGCGTAAAACACGCGCGACGCGCTGTCCTGATAGTCCCGCAGCGCCATCGGCTTGCCCTCGAGGGTCTTGTCCCGCAGGCTCACGTCGAGCGGCTTGCCTTCGGCGTAGCCGGCCAAGTCCTCCGCGGGGAAGCCGATCTGCGTCAGGGCCACCTTCACGGGCCCGCGCGCATGCGGCTGCAGTAGCGCCCGCCCGTTGACGGGCTCGCCGTCGAGGTGGACGCGGATCTCGCGGTGCTTGCAGATCTCCTCGAGCAGCGAGGCGTTCTCCGCCTCCAGCACCAGCCCTTCTTCCGTGCGCAGCAGGCGCACCTGCCCGTACCGGTCCATGAAGGTCTCGATCTCGAAAACCACGTTGGCGGGCAGCGCGTAGCGCGAATACTTCCGCAGCGCTCCCAGGACCGCCTCGGAGGTGTGGCCGGCGGAGGCCGCGTTCCACAGCGACAAATGGGAGATCCCGTAGGTGTGCACATGCTCCGGGCTCTTCACCAGCTCGGTGAAGGCCGCGATGGCGTCGCGGGCCTCGTCATGCAAGGGGTGCACCACTTCCAGCAAAACCGTCATGTCGCCCTGAACGATCAGGGGCAGGTTTTGCGGGGACCCATCAGGAGAGGGGGTGGTCGGGGCGGAAGCAACAGGGGTTTCTTGCAAGGGCGGTCCTTCTTGACGACTCGGGAATTGGGGAAATTTAACTCTTTTCAGCGCCTCTCGTCGTTTCCAGAATCCGGTCTACCGTCTGCCACAAGCAGTTGATTTAAAGGGATTTAGAACCTTACGCCCCAAAAATGAAGGCGGCCCCTGCGCAAAAAGCGTGGGCCGCCCTGCGTAGCGATGCCATTAAGCGACCTGCTCCGTTCCGATCCGTCTTTTCGACCTCGGGGTCGTCCGGCGGGCGGGGCGAAGGCCACGGGCATAATGTAGGGGAATGCGGGACGCGAAGTGTCAGGGCTGCGTCACGGCTTCGGAGCGAATAAGTCAGGGTGACCTGACTTTTCCCTTTCCCGGCGGCAGCGGTTCTCCGTCCTTCCGATAGGCCGGGGGGCTATACACGTTTATCGTCTTCATCACGGTTTCGCCTGTATTCCGGACTTCATGCCGCACTCCCCGCTCTATCAGCAAAAGCGTTCCGGCCTTCAACGGCCGGGAACGCCCGTCCAGGACCGCCTTGCCCGTTCCCTCGAGCACGAACAGCCATTGATCGCTGCCGCGATGAAAGTTGTCGGGCCCGCCTTCCTTGCCGCCGGGCGCGAGGTTCATGGTGGCCGCCTGCGTGCGCGCGTGCGTGAGCGCCACATGGAAGCCTCGGGTGAACTTGAGCTGTCGGCGCATGGAACCTCCCGGGATTCACCATCAACCTACATGGATTCGAACCTGACATAACCTTTCCGATCGCGACAACTGTTTGCAGGAAGGAACTTCTTCACGGCAGAGTGCGTGAAACGCCCGTAAAACGGGGTCGAAAATGCCGGACTGGATTTTTCGCGGCGAGGTGGGTAGGCTATTTACCAGGAACTCTTGCGAGGAAACCCTGACCGCGCTTTTGCGAACCCGAACGACTAACGAAACCAACCAGGAGACTACCATGGGACTCACCGAAAACAGCGCCAACCAGGCCTCGAACCCTGAAATGCAGGGAAACTCCCCGCACCCCGCTCCCACCGCGGTCGCCGTGGACCCCAAGGCCGTGACGCCCCGAGGAGCCGACCCCATCCTCGACACGCAGCGACTGGGCGAAAATCCCGCCCCGAAGGGCGAAGGCAAACCTCCTCCGGACTCCGACAATGGGGCCTCGAAGGACGCGCGCGACATGGGGAACAACGGGAACCCGGCGCAAAGCGCCGAAAGACCCTCGGCGGAAGAGCGCAACCGCAGTCCCGCGCCGCTGAACGAGGACCATCCGGTAACGCGGGAGCTGTAGGCCGTGCTCGACGACCCCACCGCGAAACTCTGCCCCCATTCCACGCCGTCCGGCAAAACCGGCGGCATCACGCGGGAGAATTGACATGCTCTACATGATCCTGATATTTCTTATCGCCCTGGCCGTCTTCATCGGCATGCAGGTATGGGGCGCGCGCGCGGCCCGCAAGGTGGATCGCATCGAAGAAAAGAATCCGGAACGCGCGCTGAAGGGCGCGGCGCGGGCCGGAGGCGAAGGACAGGCCGAGGGAATCGACCCCGATCCGGGTCACGGCGTCTCCTCGATCGAGGCCCCCAATCCGCATGGGTGGAAAGGGAATTAGGTAGGAGGTAGGAGGTAGGCGCTAGGACAGTTCGACCTCTTACCACTTACCTCCTACCTCCTGCCTCGCTTCGTAAAACTCCCTCTGCCTCTTCCTGTGTTCCGCTCCCCGGATCGCCACGAAGGCCTCTTCCTCGGCGGTCAACTCCCCCGGCTCTCCAGTCACGCCCAGGGCCTCGAGCAGCGTCTCCGCGAGCCGGCGTTCCCAGGCGGTCCACTCGGTCGCTGAGCCCGTCGAGGCGCCCCCGGTCACGGCGGTGATTTCACCCAATGAAACCGCATGCTTCCGCAGGACCCGCCGATAGGCTTCCTTGCGCGCGGCGTCGAGCCGCAAGACCTCGACGAGGCGCTCGTGGTCCGCGGTGACGGGAATCGAGCCATGCTGCACGAATGCCGCGCGCGTGCGGCGCTGCGCCGAGCCCACCACCTTCCGTCCTTCGAAAGCCAATTCGGAGCGCGCCGAGGAGGCGAAACACGGAGGGGACACCACGCCGCGTTCCGGCTTCTCCAGGGTTTGGCCTTTTACCAGATCCAGATCGAAACCCTCCAGCGCCTTCGCCCACGCTTGCCCGATATGATCGTAGGATTCTCCCAGCGTCGCGCACCAGGAGGCCTCGTCGCGGCGCGCCAGGATCGAATAGGTGATTTCCTCCGCGTGCAGCACCGCGCGGCCGCCCGTGGGCCTAAGAACGACATCCCAGCCGCGCGCGCGCAACGCCGCCGGGTCCAGCTCCTGCGCGGGATCCTGAAAGTGCCCCAGCGTCACGCACCAGGGGGCCCATCCGTATAGCCGCAAGGTGGGAGGCGAATCGCCCGACTCGACCCCGCGCAGGATCGCCGCGTCCACGGCCATGTTCCAGGCGCCGGAGCGCTTACCGGAAAAGAGGATGCGCCAGGGTTTGGCAGCGGACGTGCTCATGGATGAAATGGATGAAAGTTGTTGGTTGTTGGTTGTTGGAAACACAAACCCCAAAAGACGGTCGCTCCTATTGAATCAGCGGCCACCAGGCCGCTCTAGAATTCTCCAACAACTAACAACCAACAACTCTCCGCGTTCAACCCGACTCCAGCCGCGCGCCCTTGTTTTCCAGGGCGTTGCGCGCGCCGGCCTGCTCGGCGTCCTTCTTCGAGGCGCCGGTGCCGCGCCCCCACTCCTCGCCGCGCACCTTGACCGAAACCACGAACGCCTTGCGATGCTCGGGCCCGGTCTCGCGCAGCACGTCGTAGAAGGGCGCGCCGAAGCCGCGCGACTGGCTGAACTCCAGCAGCAGGCTTTTGTAATTGGCCAGGTCGGCGTCCGCGAGGATGTCGTCCATGATGCGGATCAGCGTGCGGTTCAAGAGGCCGCGCACGGCCTCGTACCCGCCGTCGAGGTAGACCGCGCCCAAGGCGGCCTCGAAGGCGTCGGCCAGGATGCTGGGGCGACGGCGGCCCCCCGAGCGCTCTTCCGATTTGCTCAGCAGCACGAAATCGCCGAGGTTCAGGAGTTCGGCGCAGGGAACCAGCACCTTGGCGCTCACGACCAGCGATTTCATCTTGGAGAGCTCGCCCTCGTCGCAACCCGGATACCGGTTGTACAGGTAATCGGTGATGATGGAGTTCATCACGGCGTCGCCGAGGAACTCGAGACGCTCGTTGGAGGGAGGGCGCGGCCCGCGGGTCACGTTGTTGACCCAGGAGCGGTGCGAAAGCGCCAAGCGCAAAAGCCCCGGGTCGCGAAAGCGGTATTCCAGCTGTTTTTCAAGGTTGCTCAGGCGGGCGAAATCGCCCCGGCCCATGCCGCCCCTGGAGCGGAACAAACGGCGCAGCAGCGAGATCATCGGGGACGGGCCTGAAAAGAAAAGGGCACCGTCGCCTGCGCGCAGTGCCCTTTTTTATGGATGACCGAAGCCAACTGAATCCGCTTGTGGATCAGCTTTTGGATTGGACGTAAGCGATGACGTCGCTCACCTTCTTCAGCTTCTCGGCGTCCTCGTCGGGGATCTCGATGTCGAATTCGTCTTCGAGAGCCATGACCAGTTCCACCTGATCCAGGGAGTCCGCGCCCAGATCTTCCACGAAGGCGGCCTCGGGCTTCACCTTGTCTTCGGTCACGCCGAGCTTTTCGACGATCACCTTGTTGATTTTCTGCAGCAGGTCATCAGACATGAATTTCTCCTTGAAAGGTGGATTAATTATAGCAAGCCGATAGCCGGGAGCGAACAGCCGACAGCGGGAATCTTTACGGAATTTACCACTTTTTCGGTACTTTAGCCCAGGTTTCCGCGGTCTTTCATGGGTCGTCGCGCGGCGTCGGCGCCGGTCAAATTCCCATGCCCCCGTCGATCGAGAGCACCTGTCCGGTCAGGTAGGCCGATTCCTTCGAGGCGAGGTAGGCGGTCAGGTCGGCGATTTCCTGCGGAGTGCCCATGCGCCCCTGCGGGATCGAGGCCAGAATGCCGGTCTTTTGGGCCTCGGAAAGCACCGCGGTCATATCCGACTCAATGAATCCCGGGGCGATGGCGTTGCAGGTGATGCCGCGCGTGGCGACTTCCTTCGCCGTGGCCTTGGTGAACCCGATGATGCCCGCTTTGGAGGCGGCGTAATTGGTCTGCCCCGCCTGCCCGTGCACGCCCACGATGGACGTCAGGTTCACGATGCGGCCGTAACGCGCCTTCATCATGATCTTGACGGCGGCGCGGCTGCACAAAAACACCGAGCGCAGGTTGACGCGGATCACTTCGTCGAAATCCTCGTCCTTCATGCGCATCAGCAGGCCGTCGCGTGTGATGCCGGCGTTGTTCACGAGGATGTCGAGGCCGTCCAGGCCCTCGAAGAGCGCCTGGACGGCCGAGGCGTCGGCGATGTCGGCCGCGTGCGCGACGGTCGTCGCGCCGGTCTCGGCGGCGATTTTCTTGGCGGCCTCCTCGACGCCGGCGGCGCCCCTGGCCACCAGGTGCACGGCCGCTCCCTGCGACGCGAGGCGGTGCGCGATGGCGTACCCTAGCCCGCGGCTCGCGCCGGTGACGACGGCGGTTTGTCCTTTGAGATCTATCATGGTTTTCTCCTGTACGGAGGGAAATTTAAAGAGGAATGGCCGCAAAAGACCGCAAAGATTCAAAAAATTTCTTTGCGATCTTTGTGAATTCTTGCGTTCTTTGCGGTGAATTGCGTTCGCGCTAAGCCAGGTCTTCCGGATTCTCCACCGGCGTCACCTTGATGTCGCGCGTGATGCCGCGCAAAAGGCCCATCAGGACCTTGCCCGCGCCGATCTCGAGGCCCTCGGTCACTCCGAGTTCCTGCGCGCGCTGCATCGACTCGACCCAGCGGACCGGCGACGTAAGCTGCTTCAGCAGGCCGGCCTTGAGCGTCGCCGGATCGCTTTCCTCGCGCGCGGTGACGTTCTGGATCACGGGGATCTTGGGGGACGAGAAGGCCACGGCCTCGAGGCCGGGCTTAAAGCCCTCCACGGCGTAGTCCATGAGCGGAGAATGGAAGGCGCCGCTCACGGCGAGCCGCACCACCTTCTTCGCGCCCAGGTCGGCGCAGAGCTTCTCGGCCGCCTCGACGGCCGCGCTCTCGCCCGAGATCACGATCTGCGTCGTGCTGTTGAAGTTCGCGGCGACCACGGTCCCCGCCGGGGACGCGCCCGCGAGGGCCTCCTCCAGCTTGTCGCGCTCCAGTCCCAAAATCGCCGACATCGCGCCCGGCCTGGCCACGCCCGCCTTGGCCATCAGCTCGCCGCGCAGGCGCACGAGGCGCAGGCCGTCGGCGAAGGAAAACACCCCGGCCGCGCACAGCGCCGAATACTCGCCCAGGGAATGCCCGGCGGCGTAGTCCGCGGAGACCGAGCGTTCCTTGAGCCACGCGTGAGCCATCATCGACACCGTGAACAGCGCCGGCTGCGTATTGTCCGTCGAGGTCAGCTTCTCCTCGGGACCGTTCCACAGGATGTCGGAGAGATCGAAGCCGAGCACGTCGTTGGCCTCGTCGAGAAGGCGCTTCGCGCCCGCGTGGGTCTCAGAAAGCTTTTTGCCCATGCCCAGGTATTGCGAACCCTGGCCGGGGAAGAGTAAGATGCGTTTGGTCATAATGAAGAAGTTGTTGGTTGTTAGTTGTTGGTTGTTAGAAGCAGATTGGAAGCATGTTGCTTTTGGCCTTTGGATATAAGCGAAAAACGTGTCCTTGTTTTTGCGTTCTCCAACAACCAAGAACCAACAACTAACAACCTTTGGACCTCACCATCTTAAAATGTTGCAGCCCCACGCCATGCCGCCGCCGACGGCGGCGAGGCCGACGAGCATGCCGGGCTTGAGCCGCCCGGCCTGTTCGGCCTCCTGGAGCGCCAGCGGCACGGACGCCGAGGAGGTATTGCCGAAGCGCTGGACGTTGACCACGACCTTGTCCTCGGGCAGGCCCAGCTTTTCGCCGATGGCGCCGAGGATGCGGACGTTGGCCTGGTGGGCGACGAAGAGATCGAGATCTGCGGGCCCCAGGCCCTCGAGCGCCAGGGCGTCGGTCACGACGCGCGTGACCTCGGTGACGGCCACCTTGAACACCTGCTTGCCGTCCATGCGGATGCAGGATCCGCCGCCGTCCTTGCCGGCCGCGCTATTCAGAAGAGGGTCGAGATACAGGATGTCCGCGTAGGAGCCGTCACTGCGCAGCAGCGAGCGGATCACGCCGCGGTCCGCGGGACCGGCGCTGAGCACGGCCGCTCCGCCGGCGTCGCCGAAGAGGATGCAGGTGTTCCGGTCGGTCCAGTCCACGGCGCGCGAGAGGAGCTCGGCCCCGATCACGAGGACGTGCCGGCACTGGCCTGACTCGATCAGCAGGGAGGCGAGGTTGACGCCGTAGACGAAGCCCGAGCAGGCGGCAGTGATGTCGAAGGCGAAGGCGTTTTTCGCGCCGATCTTTTCCTGGATGATGCAGGCCACGGCCGGGAACTGCTTGTCGGGCACGATGGCGTTGACGATGATCGCGCCGACATCCTCGGGCTTCAGGCCCGCCTTCTCCAAAGCGTTCAGCGCGGCCCGCGCCCCGAGGTCGGAGGCCTTCAGCGGGCTGTCTTCGGGAAGGATGCGGCGCTCGCGGATGCCGGTGCGGGTGAGGATCCACTCGTCCGAAGTCTCGACCATGCGCTCGAGATCGGCGTTGGTGAGGACGTTGTCGGGATAGTACACCCCGAGGCCGCTGATGATGGCGCCCATCTGTTTAACCAGGCTCCTTTAAAAAGGCAGGTCCGCCGCCTAGGCGGTGGGGGTCTCTGCGTCCGCAAGTTGCGCGAGCTTCGCGGCGATCTTCTCCGTCACCCCGGCCGAGGCCTGGTGGAAAGCGGCCTCGAGGCCGTTCTTGATGGCCTTCGCATCGGCGCGGCCGTGGGTGATGAGGCCCGTGCCGTTCAGGCCGAGCAGAAGCGCGGCGCCGAAGTTGGAATAATCCCAGTCGTGCTCGAACTGGCGGCCCGCGTCCGAATCGACGGCGCCGAACAGCTTGAGATGGTATTCGTGGAAGCCTTCCATGAGCTTGAGCACCACGTTGCCGGTATAGCCCGGCGTGACGACGACGTCGACTTCGCCCTTGAGCAGGTCGCGGCCCTCGATGTTGCCGACGAAGTTCACCGGCGCCGTCTTCAGCAGCTGGTGCGCCTCCTGCAGCGACTCCGGGCCCTTCTTCTCTTCCTCGCCCATGTTCAGCAAGGCCACCGTGGGGTTCTCGCGCCCGAGCACGGCCTCGGCGTATACCGAGCCGCAAATGCCGAAATGAACCAAGGTCGCGGGCTTCTCGTCCACGTTCGCGCCGCAGTCGAGCACCACGGTCTTCTTGCCCAGGGCGGGCATCACGCAGGCGATGGCGGGACGGGAGATCTGGCCCACGCGGCCGAGAATCATCAGGCAGGCCGCCATCATGGCGCCGGAGTTGCCGGCGGAGATGCTGGCCTGCACCTTGCCGGCCTTTTGCAGGCTGACGCAGGCGACCAGGCCCGAGTTGGGCTTGGTCTTCAATACCGCGGAGGGGGAATCATCCATGGCCACGAGGTCGGGCGCGTGAAAGACTTCGATGCCGGTGTCCGCGTCGGTCCAGCCGAGACGGGAAAGCTCCGCCTTGACAATGTCCTCGGGACCCGTCAGGACAATGCCGTAGCGGCCCGCGGCTCCACGAGCGGCAAGCACGGCACCTTCGACCACGGCGGAGGGCGCGTTGTCCCCCCCCATGGCGTCCAATCCGATTTTAATCATGGAACGTAGAAGCTACTCCGCCGGCTGGCGGACTTCAACGTTGGCGTAGAAACCGCAGTTTCCACAAACACGGTGCGCGCGCTGGTCCTGTCCGCAATGGGAACACTTGACGACCGCGGGGGCCTCGAGAACCCAGTGCGTCCGGCGCTTGTCGCGGCGGGCCGTGGAGGTTTTTCTTTTAGGAACTGCCATGAGAACTCCCTTAAATACTCACAAGAATCACAATGTCGATTCAGGTTTTTCCAGGATTCGGCTTATCAGAGCCGTCTTGACCGGAAACATCCTTTAAATTTCCGAGTTTCGCCCATCGGGGGTCCACTCCAGCCTCTTTTTTAGGCGTAGGGGCCAGAACGGCCGGCCGCCCGCATTGAACGCAGCGTCCCGCCGCGTCCACATCCGGAAGAGGGTGCAAATTATAATTTAATACGACCTGTTCCGCAATAATGGCGTTCAAGGGAACCTCGGTCACATCGGGGCCTAATTTGGCCTGATAATCCTCCACCCCCTGGTCCTCGTCGTCCACCCAATCCAGCCCCGTCGAGGGCTTCCGGTTGAGTAAAACGTTGAATTTCAGCTCAAACGGCTGTAAAAAAGGCTCCAGGCAACGCCCGCACTCCACGCTCAGCACCCCTTCGGCTTCCGCTTGCGCCAGGAAGGAATCCCCTTCCAGGGGCAAAACCTCGAGGTTCACGGTGATTTTCCCGGTCACGCCCGATTCGGCCAATTCCGGCATATTCGCCGCTTCGTCCTCCAATCGGAGCGAAACGGGGTCTTTCCCCAACGTGTATAAAGCAAGAATCATGAATTAAAGATAGCAGAAACGCGGAGCCGCGTTTGGGCGCCTGGGTGGCGCGGCCGCAGGGTCGAAGGCGCTTCCAGGGAATTGAAAAAGGACGGGGGACGGGAGTAGGGGGACGGGGGAAAACAAAAACCGTTCCCCGACTCCCGTCCCCCGTCCCCCGTCCCCCGTCCCCTGCTTTCTACTCTTCCCCTCCATGTCCTTTCGCTTTTTACTGCCGTTGCTCCTGGCATCTTCCGCGGTTTTCTCCACTCCCGTCGAAGTCTCGCACCCCGTCGCCGGGTTCCTGCGCCGCCTCGAGGAAAAGGGCCTGATCCGGCCGGGTTTCTGGAACACGCTTCCGCGCAGCGAAGCCGAGGTCGCCTCGGCCTTGGAACAGGCGCGTCAAAAGGAGTCCTCCCTCACCGCCTGGGACCGTCGCCGGCTCGAGCGCTACCTGAACGAGTTCGACCCGGCGCGCCGGACGACGCGCCTCCGGTACCGGGATTCCCTTTTCTCGGTGCGCGGCCGGATCGAATTGTTCCTGAGCGGGTCGCGGCGCGATTCGCTGCCGCGCGCCGAATACTACGCCTCGGGCGGGCTCACTCCCGGGGTGGACGCCACCTACGGAGAGAAGACGTATTTCACCGCCTCGGCCCTCATCGGCGGCATGGAAAGAAACGAAAGCGACCGGTTCGTCGCCCATTATGACCCGCAGCGCGGCCTTCCCTACAACACCAACCGCGCCGGGCAGTCGGGAACTCCCCAAGGCGTGAGCACCTTCGACGGTTTCCGCACGGTACTGGGATTCGGGGACGCGCACGTAAAGCTCGAGGCCGGCCAGGATTGGAATCAATGGGGCCCGGGTCAATGGCAACATGCGACGCTGGGCGCCCGCCCCTGGATCTGGGCGAGCGACTCTCTGCCTCCCAGCGGCGCGGGATCGCAGATAGGCTTCAACGGGAGCGACACCACCTTCATGCGCGCGCGTCGCGGCTACCGTTATCCCGGCGAAGGGCCCCCGCTTCCCCAAATTCGCCTGCGCATCGGGGGCGACCGCTGGGAGTATTCCAAAATCGTGGCGCGGCGCATGGGCCTGACCAAGGAGTCGTCCGCCTACCTGGTCGCGCATCGCCTGCAATTCCGGTTAGGGGACTGGAAGTTCGCGGGCACCGAAATGCTCGTCGTGGGCGATCGTTCGCTGGACGAGCTTTCGCTGGTGCCGGGCATTCCCCTGAAAATGCTCGAGCATTCTTCGGGCGACCAGGACAACTCGGCCATGGCCGCCGACGTCGAATGGACCTGGCGCGGCCGCGGCCGCGTGTACGGCGAATTATTCCTGGATGACTTCAGCGGCCCTCCCCTGAATTTCTGGGGCAACAAATTCGCCTGGGTCCTGGGAGCGTCCTTCCAGGATCCCTTCGGTCTTCCCAGCGAGGTTCACCTCGAATACGCGCACGTCGATCCTTGGGTATACGGGCATCACCTCGAGAACACCAGCATGCAAAGCTATGGGGCCTTGCTCGGAAGCTCGCTCCCGCCCAACTCGCATGCCGTCATCGCCTCCGCCTCGTTTCCCCTGCCGCTGGGACTGGAGGGGGTGGCCGAATGGCATTTCCGCCAGCGCGACCTGAAATCGCACGGCAGTTCGATTTTCGAGGACTTCTATCTGAATGTTCCGCCCGCCGATACCAAGGAATTCCTCGCGCGGGACGTGGAGACCCGGAACGAGTTCCTGCTCTCCGGGGAGTTGAACTGGGACCGCTATCTGCGGTTTCGCGGAGGCGTGGGTGCGTTGTGGGTCGACAACTGGCGCGGGCACGCGGGCGAATCCCTGGTGACCCCGTCGCTTTTCGGCGAACTGTATTTGCGCTATTAAGCGCCGGCGCCCCATGAAACGCAGCTTCCCCCGCTTCCCGGCAGCGCTTTTGGCGGGGTATCTGGCATCCTGCGGGACGGCCTTCACGGCGTTTCATTTTTTCGATCCGGCCGACACGGCGGCGGTCCCCAAGCTTCTCTCGCAGACGGGGCTTTACACCGACATCGCCGCCAAGGTTCCCGACACCGCGCTCAAATACTTCGACCTCAATGCCCCGCTTTGGTCCGACGGCGCCGCGAAGCAGCGTTGGATGATCCTTCCGCCGGGAAAACAGGTCCTTTACGAGGATACCACGGACCTGTTCGAGTACCCCGACAGCACGGTGTTCGTGAAGACCTTCCTGCTCGACCGGGTCACCGGCGACAGCACGACGCGGCGTTATTGGGAGACGCGCCTGCTCGTTCACCGGAAGAGCGCGCAGGGAATCGGGACCTGGCACGGCTTCTCGTACCGATGGAACGGCTCCGCCACCGAGGCGCGCCTCGTCTCCCTCGAAACCGGTTTCGACACCGTGTTCCATGGGTACACGCAGGGGCTTTCCGGGCCGGGAAGCTACAGGAAATGGCATTTTCCCTCGCGCCAGGATTGCGACCGATGCCATATCCAGAACGACGGCGGAGGCATCGCCCCGCGGACCATTCTGGGGTTTTTCCCGGCCCAGCTGAAGCGTCCCGCGCCCTTGCAGCCTTCTCTCTCCCAAATCGAGTGGCTGTTCAACCGCGGCGCGTTCACGGGAACCGGTCCCACCGCCGCCCAGTCGGCCCGGCGGTGGAAGAACATCCTGGATCCCATTCCGGCTTCGCTGTCTTCGGAAGAGCGCTTCCGCGTGATCGACACCATGGCCCGCTCGTATATCGCCGCCAATTGTTCCGGCTGCCACAGCCGGCGCGGCATGCCCCGGTCCGATGCGCCCGAGAACGTGAACTACGATTTTTACGACCTCGTTCCCCGCATCGAAATGGGCCTCCTGACCGTCACGAAGTCGATGGACCTGAACGTCGAGGACACCGTTTCCGGGGAATTCAAGGGGCGCCTTTATTACCTCGACGCGGTGGGCCGCTCGGGCCTTTCGTCCTTGCCCGGAGCGGTGTGGGACATGGAGCAACCCGGTTCCGGGGTTCCCGTGCTGGTCTACCCGGGCTTCCCTTCTTATTCCACGGTGCTCTTTCGCCAGTGGGTCCGGCAAACCCCGGCGCGCGATTCAGCCGACATGGCCCGAAGGCTCGCCTCCGCGGACGCCCAGGGCTGGGGCGCCTGGATCTTTTCCAAACCGTGGGGCACGCCGGGCTGGTTCCAACTCCTGGAGCAGCACGGAGTGGCCGCCGGCGACGTTCTGGAATACGAAGAACTCCACGATGCCATGCCCCCCGTGCCCGTCAGCTTCATTCCCGACGTGGAGGCGATGAAGATCCTGGGCGAATGGGTCAAGGCTTACCGCACGCTCCAGATCGTAGACAGCAGCCGCATCATCACGGGCGTTCTCCAGGGCGGGAACGGAACGGCCGCGCGTCCCGCCCTGCGCTTTCACAACGGCATGGTCCTCGTGCCGCCGGGGTGGAAGGCCCGTCCCGAACTGCTAAGCCCCGCGGGCCGCCGGCACGCGCTCCTGTCCGCCGGGCCCGGACGCTACGCCCTTCCCGCGCGGTTGCCATCCGGCATCTATTGGGTGCGCGCGGGCGGGCTTTCCCTGCGCGTCGCGGTTCTCCGCTAGGCGCCCGGCTAGGCTCCGGGCTCCACGTCCGGCCGCAGCAACATTCGCAGCGCCGACACGGCCCGCTCCGGCGCGGCCAGCAAGCCCTGCACATCCACCGCGGCGCGCTCGATGAGGAAGGACTCCAGCAGCAGGTTCATTTCCACCGTGTTCACGGGCACGTGCGCCGCGCGCACGCTGGCGTCGAGATAGCCGTCGAGGAACAGCCCCGCCGAAAGCTCCGCCCAGTACAGCGCCCATTCGGGGCCGGTCGCGAACGGACCGGCGCGCGGCCCCTGAGCCGCCGTTTCGAGGGAGGCTTGATGGTCGAGATCGCGGATCATCGCGGCGACGTCCATCAGGGGGCTGAATTTGAAGCGCCGCTCCGGGAAGCCCAGCCAGGGCGGGCCGTCGAAGCTGGTGAACACGAAGTCCTTCCCGGTGAAAAGCACGCGGTCCAGGCGGAGGCTCCCATGGATGCGCAAGCGGCGGGCATCGATGCGACCCGCCGTGAGGCGCGCCAGGCGGGCCAGCAAGGCGGGCTGGAGCGCGACCGCCGCTGCGCCCAAGGAGCGCGCGTCTTCGGGGAGCGCCTCGGGGTGGCGCTCCAGATGCGAGAGCGCGCGCCGCACGCGGCTGCGGATCGAGTGGTACAGGGAATGCTGATGAAGCAGGGAGAAAGGCTCCGGAGTGAAATCGGGATCCTTGACGTGCGAGAGGGCGCGGTGAAGCTCCGCGAGCCGCCGGCCAAGAAGGTGAACGAACTCGGCCCAGGTGCCGCCGAGGGAATCCTGCAATATTTCGGGCAGCGTCTGAAAATCGAGCCGCTTCGGGATCAGCCCGTCGAGGGGCGGGGCGACCTTGCTCTCGGGCGCCAAGGCGATGCGCTCCAGGAAATGCTTGAGGCTTTCGCGCGCCAGATCGAGCGCGTTGCGGTCGGCATGGACGAACCGCTGCGCGTAACCGAGGACCACGGGATCGGCCTCCGGGCCGGCGGACGACGACGGGGGGCGGTAGTTCGCGTGGACCAGCGTGACCGGGACGCGCGCCTTGGGAAAGCGACGCTTGACCTGGGTCAGCACTTCAAGGTCGGCGCGCAGGCCTTCGCGCAGGCGCCGGAACCAGCGAAGGAACACGCGCCCGCGCAGGAGCACGCGGAACTCCTCGGCGTAGCCGTCGACGAGCCGGGTGGTGAAGCGCGCCGGAAGATGCGGCGGCTCGTCGCCCGCCATCCCCTGGAGCTCCAGCCTTCCACCGGCTCTGCCCGTCTTGTTTTCGCCGTCCGGATTTCCGGACCCGAGAAGAAACTCGACCAGAAAAACGCGGAACTCCGGCAGGTGCTGCGCCTCGCACAAATAGCCCGCCTGCCCGGCCAGGCGTGCGCGCGCGATCAGCGCCTGCGGCGGCAAGGTTTCCGCGGCCCCCTCCGGCACGTAGCCCACCCACAGGCTATAGTCCTCCGGGTCCCCGTTGAGGAACTCGGCGCGCAATAACAACAGGAAGGCGGGGGCGCTCGCGCGCGGCGCGAGCGATTCCCGTGAGCGCACCTGCACCAGCAGGCGCTTCTTCCCCTCGAACCAAAGCGACTGCACCGTGTGCGCCGCCAAAACGGCGGGCTCCAGCCCCGCCCGCGCAAGCGCTTCCAGCGAATCCCACTCCCCCGCGTCGGGAAGCATCCGGATCTCGCGGGACAGGTCCTCGGCGCGGCCGCGCAGCTGGATCCATAGCGAGTCGTGACCGCCGAGCATGACCGGCCACGCCTCCTCGGCGATCACCGGAAACCGCTGGCCCCCGCTGAGCTCGACCGGCTCCGCTCCCCGAAAGGCGCCCAGATCGAGGCGCGCGGTCTGCGGGTATTGCGAAAGGTTGGCGAGCACCAGCACGGCTTCCTCGTCCGATTCCCGCACGTAGGCCAGGATATGGGTGTTCTCCGACTCGAGGAAGCGAATGCCTCCGCGCCCGAACACCGGGTGCGCCTGGCGCAGGCGGATTTGCCGCCGCATCCACCAGAGCAGCGAGCCCGTGCTGCCCTCCTGGATCTCAACGTTCACCGCCTCGTAATGGAACTCCGCGTCGGCGATCACGGGCAGGTAAAGCTTTTGCGCGGGCGCCCGGCTGAAACCCGCGTTGCGGTCGGGGTTCCATTGCATCGGGGTGCGCACGCCGTCGCGGTCGCCCAGGTAGTAGTTGTCGCCCATGCCGATTTCGTCGCCGTAATAAATCACCGGCGTGCCCGGCATCGACAATAACAGCTTGTTCAGCAACTCGATCTTGCGGCGGTTGTTGCCCAGCAGCGGCGCGAGGCGGCGGCGGATGCCCACGTTGATGCGGGCCCGCCGGTCCTTGGCGAAGACCCGGTACATGTAGTCGCGCTCTTCGTCGGTCACCATCTCCAAGGTGAGCTCGTCGTGGTTGCGCAGGAAGATGGCCCACTGGCAATCGGGCGGGATCGGCGGCGTTTGCTCCAGGATATCGACGATGGGAAAGCGGTCCTCCATCTCCACCGCCATGTACAGGCGCGTCATCAGGGGAAAGTGGAAGGCCATGTCGCACGAGGCCCCCGTGCGCGGTTCGCCCTCCGGGGGCAGCACCGGATCCCCGAAATATTCCGCGGCATCGTGCGGCCACTGGTTCGCCTCCGCCAACAGCATGACGTTTTCGAATTTGTCGTGAACGTGCTTCGACAGCTTCCGCAAGAAGGCGTGGGTCTCGGGAAGGTTCTCGCAGTTGGTCCCCTCGCGCTCGTACAGGTACGGGATCGCGTCCAGGCGCAGTCCGTCGACGCCCATGGCGAGCCAGTAGTCCAGAATCTCCAGCACCGCCTCGTGAACCGCCGGGTTGTCGAAGTTCAGGTCGGGCTGGTGGCTGAAAAAGCGGTGCCAGTAATGGGACTTCGCGACGGGGTCCCAGGTCCAGTTCGACGGTTCGGTGTCGGTGAAGATGATGCGGGCCTGGCCGTATTTTTCCTTGGTGGCGCTCCAGACGTAGAAGTCGCGCTCGGGACTCCCGGCGGGGGCGTGGCGCGCGCGCTGGAACCAGGGATGTTTATCCGAAGTATGGTTAATGACGATTTCGGTGATCACGTGGATGCCGCGCGCGTGCGCCTCTGCGAGGAATTCGCGGAAGATCTCGATCGTCCCGTAGGCCGGATTGACGGTATGGTAGTCGGCGATGTCGTAGCCGTCGTCGCGCAGGGGGCTGGGGTAGAACGGCAGCAGCCAGATGGCGTTGACGCCCAGGTCGCGAATGTAGTCCAGCTTCGAGATCAGGCCGCGGAAATCCCCCATGCCGCTGCCGTCGGAATCGGCGTAGGTCTTCACGTGGACCTCGTAGATCACGGCGTCCTTGTACCAGAGCGGCTTGCGCTGAAAAGGGGGCATTTTCGGGACTCCTCCCAGGTTAAATACAAAGCGCGGGCCCGAACGCAAATGATGAGCCGAAGGCATGAGGCCGCGAAGCGGACGAATCATGCGGAAGGAGGAATGATGAAAGGTTTGGTTGAAGGGGAAACCGGGGGCGACCAAACAGGCCATGCCGGCGGCCTCTCGCTAAGTCCCGCAACGAGGTTTTTGGGCCTTTTTCATCATTCCGTACTCATCATTCCGCATTCCATTCAACTATTTTTTCCGGTTCAGCCAAAGGAACCCTCTATGTCCGGCCACTCCAAATGGGCGACCACCAAGCGCAAGAAGGCGCGCATCGACCAGGCGCGCGCCAAGGTCTTCAACCGCATCATCCGCGAGCTCACCGTGGCCGCCCGCGCGGGCGGGTCCGATCCCGACGCGAACCCGCGCCTGCGCGCCGCCATCCTCAAGGCCAAGGCGGCCAACATGCCCGCCAAGAACATCGAGACAAACATCGCCAAGGGGGCCGGCGAGCTCGAGGGCGTGCAATACCTGGAAATCACCTATGAGGGATACGGCCCGGGCGGCACCGCGATCCTGGTGGACACCGTCACCGACAACAAGGTGCGCACCGTGGCCGAAGTGCGGCACGCGTTCAGCAAGCACGGCGGCAACATGGGCGAGGCCGGGTCGGTGGCCTGGATGTTCAAGACCAAGGGCATTATCACCTTCCCGAAGTCGGTGATGGCCGAGGAGGCGCTGTTCGAGCTGGCGCTCGACAACGGGGCCGATGATTTCGACGCCTCGGGCGAGGATTACGAGATCCGGGTCGAACCCGAAAAGTTCCACGCCTTCGTGGAATTCCTGCAGTCCAAAAAGCTCGAGCCGGCCAGCGCCGAGCTCGTCAAGGTCGCCGAGAACATGATCAAGGTCACGGGCGCCGACGCCGAGCGGGCGATGGCCCTGCTGGAAATGCTGGACGATCTCGACGACGTGCAGAACGTGCATACCAACGCCGAATTCGATCCCGAAGAGCTCGAAAATCTTTAACCCTCCGGTCTTTCAGGCGGCGCCCCAATGATCGCGATGGGAGTGGATCCGGGAACCGCGGTGACGGGCTACGCCTTTCTCGAGGAGAAGGGCGGCCGCATCGCGGTGCTGGAATACGGCGTGGTGCGCAGCAAGGCCGCCGAGCCCCTTCCCCGCCGCCTGGAAAAGATCCACCGCGAACTCGGGGTCCTGATCGAAACCTACGCGCCCGCCGTGCTCGCCCTCGAGTCAATCTTCCTCGCCAAGTTCCCCCAGTCGGCCATGATCCTGGGCCACGCGCGCGGCGCCATCATGGTGGCGGCCCAGTCGCGCGGGATCCCCGTGCAGGAGTACGCTCCGCGCCTGGTCAAGAAGGCCGTGGTGGGCCGCGGCGGGGCCTCCAAGGAGGCCGTGGCCGCGCTGATGCAAACCCATCTCAAGTTGCGCGATCTTCCCAAACCGGCCGATGCCGCCGACGCCCTGGCCATCGCCTTTTGCCATCTTTTGCACGCGCGCACCCAGGCCCGGCTCGCGCCCTTGTCGAAATCCCGTGGAGGCAAACTGTGATCGAGTTCCTGAACGGCCGCCTGGCCGCCAAGCAGGCCACGCGCCTGGTGATCGACGTCGGCGGCGTGGCCTTCGGCCTCGACGTTTCGCTGCGCGCCTCCGAGAAGGCGGGTAACCCCGGCGATACCGTCCAGGTCCTGACCTACCTGCACGTGCGCGAGGAGGCCCTGGACCTGTACGGCTTCGTCGACGCCGCCGAGCGCGCGCTCTTCCTCAAGCTGATCGGGGTCTCGGGCGTCGGCCCGCGCCTCGCCCTGCGCATCCTCTCCGCCGTCAGCCCCCAGCAGCTGGCCAACATGATTTTGCACAGCGACGTGCGCAACCTCACGGCCCTCAAGGGCGTGGGCAAAAAGACCGCCGAGGTGCTCATCGCCTCCCTGCGCGCCTCGATGTCGAAGCTGGACCTTCCCACAGACGGGACCGCCTCTCCGGGGACCGAAGCCTCGGCCGAGGGCGGGATCTTCCGCGACGCCGTGATGGCGTTGGTCTCCCTGGGCGTCAAGGACCCCGCCGCGCAGGAGGCCGTGCGCAAGGCCTCGCAGAAGCTGGGCCCCGACGTGACTACCAGCGCCCTGATCTCGCAGGCGCTGCAGGAGGCGTAAGGACGGGCGTTTGGGATCGGGGGTCGGGGGTTGAAGGACACCCTATTTAAACCGACGAATCCGGAACCCGGTTTTTGACTCCGAGGTTTGGAATTCCCCCGTCCCCCGTCCCCAGACCTCTAGGTCTGTGCAGTATCCGTCAGGTATCCCGCCGATTATCTTTCCTCCCATGGCCGAACGCATCATAGCCCCGCAGCAACTGGGAGACGACCCCGAGGGCGACATCAGCCTGCGGCCGTCGACGCTCTCCGACTTTACGGGCCAGGAAAAGCTGAAGGAAAGCCTTTCGGTCTTTTTGCAGGCGGCCAAGCAGCGCCGCGAACCCATCGACCACATCCTGCTGGCGGGCCCGCCGGGCCTCGGCAAGACCACCCTCGCGCACATCGTCGCCAAGGAAATGGGCGCCACCCTCAAAATCACCTCGGGCCCCGCGCTCTCGAAGCCTTCGGAACTCGCGGGCCTGCTGACCAACCTCGACACGCACGACGTGTTGTTCATCGACGAGATCCACCGCCTCAACCGGGTCATCGAGGAGTTCCTCTACCCGGCCATGGAGGATTTCAAGATCGACATCCTGCTTGAGCCGGGCCCGTCGGCGAAGAGCATCAACCTCCCCCTCAAGCGCTTCACGCTCATCGGCGCCACCACCCGTACGGGCATGCTCACCTCTCCCCTGCGCGACCGCTTCGGCCTGAGCTTTCGGCTCGAGATGTACAGCGACGAGGAGATGAAACGCATTTTGATGCGTTCGGCCAAGCTCCTGCAAACCGAACTGACGCCGGAAGGCCGCGACCTGCTGGCCGCGCGCTGCCGCGGCACGCCCCGCATCGGGAACCGCGTGCTCCGTCGTTGCCGGGACGTCGCGCAGGTGCGCGGGACGTCGAAGATCGACGACGTGATCGTCAACAAGACCCTCGACATGCTCGGCATTGACCCCCTCGGACTCGATGACATGGACCGCACGATTTTGAAGTGCATCATCCAGAAATTCGACGGCGGCCCCGTGGGCCTTTCCACTTTGGGCGCGTCGATCGGCGAAGAACAAGAGACGGTCGAGGAAGTGTATGAGCCCTATCTATTGCAGATCGGGTTTTTGAAGAGAACGCCCAGAGGAAGGGTCGCGACGGCCAATGCGTACCGGCATTTGGGGCTTATCCCGCCTTCCGCGAATCCGGGACAAGAGGCGCTGTTTTAATCCTTATATGAAAATCTTGAGCCGGATACTGTATTGGACAGGAATTCTCTCTCTGATCTTTTCCACTATACTCTCCAGCCTGCCGATCCTGATTCTTTCCCTCTTATTGTTTGTCGGATTTTTCGCGATTTACATTCTCTTTTTACGCAACAGCCTTTCCGAACAAGAAAAGGAATACCTTAGGCAAAACCCGCCTTCAGGCGGAGAAGGCGTCGGATAGTCGTGGGTCTAGCGCTTCCCGACCCAACTGCGTGGAGCGGCCTGGTTTTGACATCGTCATTCCCGCGTAGGCGGGAATCCAGGCAGCGAAGGCCTGAACACACAGAATCCTTAATACCCCCTCAGTATTTCATCCCACAAACCTTCCCATCCGGATTCATCTCCTCGATTAACCGGATTTTCCAGATTCGATTCCACTTTTTCAACTGCTTCTCCCGGAGGATGGCCCTATCCATGGAGACGTGACCTTCATAATAAACAAGATCCCGAACTGAATATTTGGCCGTAAAGCCCTGCGCCTTGCTTCCTTTATGTCCCCAAACCCGTTTTATCAGATCACTGGTTACGCCGACATATAAAGTCCCGTTTCTTTCGCTGGCGAGGATATAGACGAATGGTTCTTTACAATTCATGACCCGTGGCCAAAGCAAAAACCTTACCTGTCGAGCCTCTGCTGGCTGGATCCCCGCCTGCGCGGGGATGACGTGGGTGTATGTCCGAGGGATGACCAGGTACTAGGTAACCTTGTACTTCCGCTTCAACCGCACCACCGCCTTGTCCAGCTCCTGCAGGAAAATCCCCCGGTCCTTTTTCTGAAACGGCGC
>JAJNBB010000095.1 GCA_021155885.1 Fibrobacteria bacterium
GACGCCGCGACGCCCCCGAAAACCCCTTCCCACGTTTTTCCGGCGCTGATGCCGGGAGCTAGCTTGCGCTTGCCGATCGCGCGTCCGGTGAAGTAGGCGCCACTGTCGGCCGCGGCGATGCAGAGAACGGTGAAGACGAGGGGGGCGATGCCCGACCATCCGGTCCACGGGTCGGTGAGCTCGAAGACCTTGGCGCCCCAGACGCCCAGGTAGGCGATGAGGAAGGCGTTGAAGGAAATCCAGGGGGCGATGACGGTGACGCCCAGGCGCCGGAAGGCGAAGGCGATGAGCGCGGCGAGCGTGAGGACCGCGACGAACCAGGACCACAGGACCGGACCACAGGACCGGAGCGGACCAGCCGGGGAAGCGGGGGAGACAGAGCGCGAAAACGGAGACGGCGGGGAGCCAGGCCAAGGTGGGGGAGGCCAGCTTGCGGCTGACGAGGCGCGAGAGTTCCCAGGCGCCGACGGAGAGGAGCAAGGTGATCAGGACCCAGCGCGTGTGCAGGTCGAACAGGAGCGCGGAAAAGCCGGCCAGGAGCATGACGGCGGCGGAGAGGACGCGGACGGTCAGGTCGGACCGGCGGGAGGATCGGGGGGCGTCGGCCATCAGTCTTCCAGGACCTTGCCGAAGCGGCGCTGGCGGCTGTGGTAGGCGTCCACGGCCTTCATCAGCTCCTGCTTGTCGAAGTCGGGCCACAAGGTCGGGGTGACGTAGATCTCGGTGTAGGCGATTTGCCAGAGCAGGAAGTTGGAGATGCGCAGGTCGCCGCCGGTGCGGATCAGCAGTTCCGGATCGGGAACGTCGGGGAGGTACAGGTGCCGGGCGAAGGCGGCTTCGTCGAGGGTTTCCGGGTCCAGCGCGCCGGCCTTGGCCTTCGCGGCGATGGCGCGCGCGGCGTCGACGATCTCCTCGCGGCCGCCATAGGACACCGCGATGTTGAACTGGATCCCGGTGTTGTTCTTCGTGCGCTCGACGCCCATTTCCAGCTCGCGCCGGGTGGCCTCGGGAAGCTTCGACAGGTTGCCCAGCGCGCAGAAGCGCACGTTGTTCTGCATCATGCCGTCGATTTCCCGGCGGGTCATCTCGACCATGAGCTTCATCAGGGCGTCCACCTCGGTGAGGGGGCGCGCCCAGTTCTCCGACGAAAACGCGTAGACGGTGAGGTATTTCACCCCGAGCTGGTCGCAGGCCTCCACCATCGCCTTGGTGGCGCTGGTGCCGGCGCGGTGGCCGAACATCCGCGGCAGCAGGCGCTTGCGCGCCCAGCGGCCGTTGCCGTCCATGATGAACGCAATGTGCCGGGGAGGGGTGGGGACGGAGGACATGGGGGAAAAATACTTCTTTGGGGGCGAATCTCCGCCGTTGGTGGTTGGTAGTTGGTAGAGGGAAAAGGGGCGGTCTGGGTGACCGCCAAGATGAAAAAAGGCCCTTACGGGCCTTTTGAAATCCAACTCCGCTTTGAGGCCGCCGGCCTCAAACAGTCATGATGTCTTTTTCTTTTTCCGCGACGAGCTGGTCGATGATGGCCGTGTACTTGTCGGTGATTTTCTGGACTTGGTCCAGGTACCCCTTGAGGTCGTCCTCGGAGGCGCCGGAATCCTTGGTGACCTTCTTTAGGTGGTCGTTCTCTTCGCGGCGGATGTTGCGGATCGCCACCTTGGCCTCCTCGCCGTCCTTGCGGGCCGTCTTGGCCAGCTCCTTGCGGCGGTCGCCGGTGAGCACGGGCAGGTTGAGGCGGATATAGGTGCCGTCGTTGACCGGGTTGATGCCGAGGTCGCTGACCTGGATGGCCTTCTCGATGGCCTGCATCAGGCCCTTTTCCCAGGGTTTGATGGCCAAGGTGCGGGGCTCCGGGATGCTGATGGCGGCGACCTGCGGCAGGGGCGTGCGGGTGCCGTAGTAATCCACGAACACGTTGTCGAGCATGGCGGGGGATGCGATGCCCGTGCGGAGCTTGGTGAAATCCTTGCGCAGCGTGTCGATGGACTTCTGCATGCGCGCTTCGAGGGACGGCTCGTCGACCATGGCTTAATCTTCCCCGCGCGTGACCAAGGTCCCGATGCGTTCTCCGCGCGCCGCGCGCACCAGGTTGCCCGAGCCGTTCAGGTCGAACACCATGATCGGCATGTTGTTCTCGCGGCACAGGGCGATGGCCGAGGTGTCCATCACCTTCAATTGCTTGTTGATGGCCTCGGTGTAGGTGAGGGTTTCGTAGCGGACCGCGTCCTTGTGCTTGTTCGGATCCTTGTCGTACACCCCGTCCACGTTGGTGGCCTTCATCAGGATGTCGCACTGGGTCTCGATGGCGCGGAGGGTCGCGGCGCTGTCGGTGGTGAAGTAGGGGTTGCCCGTGCCGGCCGCGAACAGCACCACGCGGCCTTTTTCAAGGTGGCGCAGGGCGCGGCGCCGGATGAACGGCTCCGCCATCTGGGTCACGTTGATGGCGCTGGTGAGGCGGGTGTAGACGCCCTGCTTCTCGAGGGCGTCCTGCATGCACAGGCAGTTGATCAAGGTGGCGAGCATCCCGGCCTGGTCGCCGGTGACGCGGTCCACGCCGCATTCGCTCAGGCTGGCGCCGCGGACGATGTTGCCGCCGCCGATGACGATGCCGATCTGAACGCCCATCTCATGGACCTGGCGGACTTCCTCGGCGAGCCGGGTGAAGGTGGCGGGGTCGAGTCCGAACTCCTGCCCGCCCGCAAAGGCTTCCCCGCTGAGCTTGAGGAGGATTCTCCGGTAACGCAGCTCGGCCATGAGGAGAGGCTCCTACTGACCCAGCTGCAACCGGTGGAAGCTCACGATGCGGAGGTTCGAGGCGGCCGGCGAGGACGCCAGCAGCTTGTCGATGGGAGTCTTGTTGTCCTTCACGAAGACCTGCTGCAAAAGGCAGTTCTCCTTGTAGAACTTGTTCACCTTGCCCTCGACGATGCGCTCTCGCCACCGTCGCCTCGGGAATCCCGGACGGGTCGATGGAGATGGGGGCGCTGGCGGCCACCTGCATGGCCAGGTCCTTGGCCAAAGTCTTCAGGGCGGCTTCGTCCTTCGCCGCGTCATAGGCCAGCTTGATCAGCACGCCGATCTTGCCGCCCATGTGGGAGTAGGTCTCGACGGTCTCGCCTTGGCCGACGGTCTCCACCGCGAAGCGGCGGATCGAAATCTTCTCGCCGATCTTGGCGATCACGGCGGTGTTCACCTCGGCGAGCGTGGTTCCGTCGACGGAGAGGGCCTGGACGGCCTCCAGGTCGGCGGGCTTGCCGGCGGCGATCGCGTTGGCGGCCTTGGCCGCGAAGGCGATGAAGTCGTCGGAGGAGGCGACGAAGTCGGTCTCGCAGTTGATCTCGACGGCGGAAACGGTAGACCCGTCCTTGCCGAAGACGATCTTGCCTTCCTTGGTGTCGCGGTCGGCGCGCTTCGCGGCCACGGCCGCGCCCTGCTTGCGCAGGAATTCGATGGCGGCGTCGATGTCGCCGCCGGTTTCGGCGAGGGCCTTCTTGCACTGCATCAGGCCGAGGCCGGTCTTTTCACGAAGCTGGGCAACCGCCTGGGCGGAAATCGCGGTCATCTCGGCCATTTACGCACCTTCCGGGGCGGAAGTGACGGCCGCGGCCGCGGGAGCAGCGGTTTCGGCGGCCTTGGGAGCCTGGGGCTCGGTGCCGGCGAGGGCGTCGGAGATAACGCGGGTCAGCAGGCTGACCGACTTCAGGGCGTCGTCGTTGCCCGGGATCGGGAACTGGATCTGGTCGGGGTTCGAGTTCGAGTCCACGATGCCGATCACGGGGATCTTGAGGCGGTTGGCCTCGTGCACGGCGATGTGCTCGTGCATCGTGTCGGTCACGAAGATCGCGCCGGGCAGGACCTTCATGTGGCGGATGCCGCCGAAGATGGCCGAGAGCTTGGCGTGTTCCTTGTTCAGGCCCAGCACTTCCTTCTTGTTGAGTTCCTTCATCACGCCGTCGGTTTCCATCTTTTCGATGTCCTCGAGGCGCTTGATGGACTTGCGGACGGTGGGGAAGTTGGTGAGCATGCCGCCCAGCCAGCGTTCCGTCACGTAGTACTGTCCGGCGCGCAGGGCTTCTTCCTTCACGCAGTCCTTGAGGGTCTTCTTGGTGCCCACGAACAGGACCGAGCGGCCCTGCTGGCGGATGCGGCGGACGGCTTCCACCGCGCGCTGCAGGCCCGATTGGGTCTTCTCGAGGTCGAGGACGTAGATGCCGTTGCGCTCGGTGAGGATGTACGGGCGCATCTTCGGGTTCCACCGCTTGGTGAGGTGGCCGAAGTGGACGCCGGCGTCCAGCATTTCCTGAATATTGGGAATCGAAGACATGTGTTCTGTGATCCTTTCGACGGCTTAGCGCTTCGAGAACTGGAAGCTGCGGCGCGCGCCGGCTTTACCGTATTTCTTGCGTTCCACGGCGCGGGAGTCGCGCGTGAGGAGCCCGTGCTCGCGAAGCACCGGGCGGAATTCTTCGTTGAAGGCCACGAGCGAGCGGGAGATGCCGAGGCGGATCGCGCCGACCTGGCCCGAGATGCCGCCGCCGTTGGCGGAAACGATCACGTCCCAGTCCTTGCCGGTGCCGGTGACGACGAAAGGCTGTTCGGCGATCATCTCACGGATCTCGTTCCGGAAATATTCCTTGAACTCGCGTCCGTTGACGATGCGCTTGCCGGTTCCGGGTTTCAGGACGACCTGGGCGATCGCTGTTTTTCTTCTGCCGGTTGCCCGGGGCGTTTGGTTGGCCATTTATGCTCCTTGCCTGATTATTTCGGGGCGGACTTAAGCGTGATCAGTTCGGGCTTCTGGGCCCCGTGAGGATGCTTGTCGCCCTCGTAGACGTGCAGTTTCTGGCCGATGTGGCGGCCCAGCGTGTTCTTCGGCAGCATGCCGAGGATGGCATGACGCACCGGGAAGCCAGGGCGGTTGGCCGAAACTTCGGCGACCGACAGGTTCTTCCAGCCGCCCGCATACTGCGAATGGTTGAAGTAACGCATGTCCTGGCGCTTGTTGCCGGTGAAAACGATGTGCTCCGCGTTGATCACGATGACGAAGTCGCCGTGGTCGTGGCTGGGGCTGAAGGTTCTCTTGTGCTTGCCCATCAGCAGGCGCGCCGCCGTGCTGGAAAGGCGACCCAGGACCGCTTCGCGGGCGTCGATCACCCACCACTTGCGCTCTATGGTTGTGGGATTGGCCGTGACCGTTTTCATACTTCCAAATCCTGGTAAAAAGGGACGGTGAAATGTAGTCAAGCGTGCAGCGGGATGCAAGGAATGGCGCTGAAATGCCGGAAATCTTCGAAAAACCGGGCTTTATTGCCGTAACTTTAATGAAATCAAGGGCTTAGCCCGAATACCCCTTTTCGGGCAAAGCCGATGCCGGGCGGAGGGGGGGCCCCGAAAGAGATTGCGAAAATCCCGGCCAAGGTTTACTTTCCCGAAGTCCATCCTGTAACGCATTTAACTAAGGGAAACTTTATGAAGAAATTTTGCCTGGCCCTGACCGTGCTGGCCGCCGGTGCCACCGCCCAGACCGAAGAGGGCACCGCCAACCCGGGCCTGCGCAAGCCACGTACCGCGGCCGTGAGCGCCGAAATGGGCTTTAACAGCCTGGCGAGCATCGTGGGATTGAAGGGCACCTTTTTCGTCGCCCCGCAGTGGGCGGTGGACGCGGGCCTCGGCCTTTCCAGCGTCGGCCTGCGGCCGGGCCTATACGCACGCTACCTCTTCACGCCCAACAAGTTCAGCCCGTTCGCCTATGCCGGCCTCAAGTACGGCCTTGGCACCGGCGGCCAGACCGCCGAGGTGGAGGACCCCGATACCGACACCAAGTACGCGCTCGAGGTCAAGCCGTCGCCCTATGCCGACTTCGGCGTGGGAATCGATTACCTGGCCCACAACGGCTTTTA
>JAJNBB010000071.1 GCA_021155885.1 Fibrobacteria bacterium
CCCTCGGCGATGAGGGCCGTGCCGACCAGCAGCAGGAAGGAAAGGGCCAGCATCTTCACGGTGGGATGCGCCTCGACGAAGCGGCTGATGGCGTTCACCGCGACGAGCATGACGAGCATGGCGGCGATCACGGCCGTCACCATGATCCAGAGATGGCTGGCCATGCCCACGGCCGTGATCACGGAGTCGAGGGAAAAGACGATGTCGAGAAGCATGATCTGGACGAGCACCGATCCGAAGCCGCGTCCCTTGCCGACCGCCCGGGTGATTTCCCCGCCCACGCTGGAGTTTTCCTCGAGGCGCTCGTGGATCTCGCGCGTGCTCTTATAGATGAGGAAGAGCCCCCCGGCGAGCAGGACGAGGTCGCGGCCCGAAATGGCGGCGCCCAGCACGGTGAACCAGGGCGCCGTGAGCCGGACGATGTAGGCCAGGCTGGCGAGAAGGAGGAGGCGCGTGCCCAGGGCCAGTATCAAGCCCCAGCGGCGGGCCTTGGCCTGCTCATGCTTCGGCAGCTTTCCCGCCAGGATGGAAATGAAAATGATGTTGTCGATGCCCAGGACGATCTCCAGGACCGTCAGCGTCAACAAACTGATCCAGATATTGGGATCGAGTAGAAATTCCACGAGGACTCCTGGAAAGAGGGCTTTTCATCAAAATAGCGAAAAACGTCCGGCATCTTATTTGCAATCGTTTCCGGAACAATGCGTTTCCGGCCCGAATCCCGTTTTTTCGGTCGCACACGTTCCAAAATGGAGGGCTTTCCGAGCTCCGAATAGAAGGATCCGGCTCAAAACGAAGCGAACGGCGCTCTTTTAGCTGGATTCGCGTCACGTGAAAACCTATTTTCTTGCCCAAACAGGAGTTTTTTATCCCCATGTTTAAACGCATTCTGCTCTTCGTCCTGACCAACATCCTCATCATCGTCACCATCAGCATCGCGCTTTCGCTGCTGGGAGTGGTGTTCCCCGGGTTGGCGCTCATGCCCCGCCTGGACGCCGCCGGGCTGAATTACGGGTCGCTGTTCGTCTTCTGCCTCGTGTGGGGCATGGGCGGCGCGTTCATCTCGCTGGGCCTTTCCCGCGTCATGGCGAAGTGGATGATGGGCGTCAAGGTGATCGACGCGCGCAATCCCGGGGAGTTCCGCGACCTGGTGGAGACGGTGCACCGCCTGGCGCGCACCGCCGGCCTCCCCGCGATGCCGGAGGTGGGCGTCTACGACAGCCCGGACGTGAATGCCTTCGCGACCGGCCCCTCGAAAAAGCGCGCGCTGGTGGCGGTGTCGACCGGGCTGCTGAACCGGATGGACCGCGAGCAAACGGAGGGCGTGCTGGCCCACGAGGTGGCGCACGTCGCCAACGGCGACATGGTCACGATGACCTTGATCCAGGGCGTCATCAACGCCTTCGTGATGTTCTTCGCCCGCATCCTGGCCTTCGCCGTCAGTTCGGCGCTGCGCGGAAAGGACGAGCGCGGCGGCGGGTTCATGCTGAATTTCTTGCTGATCACGGTTTTCGAAATCGTATTCGGCCTGCTCGGGTTCATCGTGGTGGCCTGGTTCTCCCGCCTGCGTGAATTCCGCGCCGACCGGGGCGGCGCCCACTACGCGGGGCGCGGCAAGATGATCGCGGCGCTGGAGCAATTGCGGCGCACCTACGGCCGCGCGCCGGAGGAGGAAGCCCAACGGGGCGCCTCTTTGGCGACCCTCAAGATTTCGGGAAAGCAGGGCGGCCTGGTTTCCCTGATGGCCACCCACCCGCCCCTCGAGGCGCGCATCGCGCGCCTGCGGGCCGAAGGCTGATTTTACGGTTTTGCCCTTTCCGGATGCCGGGCGATAGAGCATTGTTCCCGCGCCCCGTTTGAATCCTGGAGGAGTCGCGCATGCCCCCTCGCGAAAAGAGTCAACCGAACACGGCAGGGCCGGCCCTTGGCAGGCCCGTGCTGAAGTTCGTCTGGCGCCCCTTTCAGGTTTTTGTCCGTCTCGAGTCCTTTTCCGGTATCCTGTTGCTGGCCTGCGCCCTCGCGGCGCTCGCCTGGGCGAACTCCCGTTGGGGAAGCGCCTACCATCACCTGAAGGAATTTCCGCTCGGACTGAACTTGGGCGGCATCCCGATGATCCTCCCCTTCGAGAAGCTGGTCAACGATGGCCTGATGGCCTTTTTTTTCCTTCTGGTAGGGCTGGAAATCAAGCGGGAAATGCTCGCCGGCGAACTGGCTTCCTTCCGGCGAGCCCTGTTCCCCGCGGTGGCGGCGCTGGGAGGCATGCTCATCCCCGCGGGGATCTTTATCGCCTTCAATCAGGGCGAGCCGGGCGCGAAGGGATGGGGGATCCCCATGGCCACCGACATCGCTTTCGCCCTGGGAGTCCTTCAGCTTTTAGGCAGGCGCGTCCCACTGAGCCTAAAAGTTTTCCTGGTGGCTCTGGCGATCCTGGACGACATCGGCGCGATTCTCGTCATCGCCCTTTTTTACACGAGCCACCTAAGCTACCCCAGCTTGTTTTTGGCGGGGGCGTTTCTGGCCGGCCTGCTCTTTTTGAACCGATCCGGGGTCAAGCATCCCCTGCCCTATATGTTGGGGGGATTCTTCCTTTGGATAGCTCTCTTCCATTCCGGGGTGCATGCCACCCTCGCCGGCGTGGCCCTGGCGTTTTTCATTCCTACCAAGACCCTCCTGACCGATGAACAATTCCTGCCCAGGGCGCAGAACATCCTGCAGCGATTCCGCGCCGCGGAGCACAGGATTCACCCGGGGGTGCTCAACGACGAGCGCGTCAGCGCGATCCACGAAATGGAGGCCGCCTGCGAGGGGGTGGAACCCATGGCGCAGCGGCTCGAAGCGCGGCTGCACCCGTGGGTCAGTTACGGAATCCTTCCGCTCTTCGCCTTGCTGAACGCAGGCGTGACCTTGTCGCTACCCACCGTGCACGTGCTGCGCGAGCCCTTGGGCCTCGGCATCCTGGTGGGCCTGTGCCTCGGAAAACCGATCGGGATCGTGTTTTTTTCGAGGTTGGCGGTCTGGATGAAGATGGCCTCCCTGCCCCCCGGGACCGACTGGAAACAAATAACCGGCGCGGGGATCCTGGGAGGCATCGGCTTCACGATGTCCATTTTCATCGCTCATCTGGGCTTGGCCCCCCAACTGCTTGACGGAGCCAAGCTGGCGATATTGTGCGCTTCGCTGGCTGCCGGATTCGCCGGATTCGCGTTCTTGTGGTTCGCGGGGAACCGCGTGGAAACGGAGCGCTAGAAAGGTGGCGCAAAGGAACCCCGCGGGCTACCGTGTATTTTATTGGACCTAATCCTAGCGCGACATGAAAACACCCCTCCACATCGCGTCTTGGGCCGGGCTCCTCCTCCTAGCGGGCTGCCTTTTTCCCGGCGACGATCGGGAACCCGACGACATCACCCCCCTCGCCGTCGGTAACACGTGGGTTTACGTCGACAGCGCCTACTACGGGGACGATTCCATCGTCGTTTCCACCGGTGAAACCTCGATCCTGGGGACGCGCGAGGTCCTAATCGAGGGGGAGGCACACACCGTGTTTTTGAGCAATGGCCATGCGGTCGGCGGCCCGCCCTCCCCGATTTCGACCTACGTGAAGAACATCGGCCACAGCAACTATACCTTCGGGGCCGAACTCGACACGGCCCGCGTCGTCGGCAAGGTTCTGCACCTGGAATACCCGACCCGCAAGGGCCGCCGCTATCCCACTTATTTCTACAGCTTCGCCGAGCGCGAGGGAAATCTGGTTCCCGTAGTGGACACGATCGAAATCGAGGTGGTCGACCCGCGCCATATGTGCGTCGTGCCGGCGGGGATCTTTTCCTGCGTGCAATTCCGCGGTTACTACCCGAACGGGGATTTGTTCGCGACCGCCTACCACGCCCCCGGCGTCGGCCCGCTCGGTTCCGAAATCGTCCGCACGCAACCCGTGGGCGACACCCTCCGCGAAGCGCGGTTCGTCCGCCGCCTGGTCTCCGTTACCTTGCACTGAAAAGACCCCATGCTCTCCACCCGCCTTTTCACCTACCGTTATGTACCCGCCCCCGCTCCCGGCGCGCGGGAGCGCCTGATCGTCGTCCTGCACGGTCTCGGCGATTCCCTGAACGGATTTTCTTTCCTGCCGCAGGCGCTGAAGCTGCCGGAGTTCTCCTACCTGATGCTGAACGCCCCGGACGACTATTACGGAGGATTCAGCTGGTACGATTTCGGCGGCCAGGGCAACCCCGTGAGCAGCCGGGGCATCGTCCGGAGCCGTCAGCTCCTGCTGGAATTGATCGGGGAATTGAAAGGACAGGGCGTGGGGGCCGCGGACATCCACTTGTTCGGCTTCAGCCAGGGCTGCCTCATGGCGGTGGATGTCGGGCTACGTTGCCCCGAGGTGTTGGGCGGGATTTGCGGGGTGTCGGGCTACCTGGGATTCCCGGGAGAATATCCGGAGAAGTTCTCCGCCGTGGCGCGCGAACAGAAATTCCTGCTCACGCACGGAGTGCGCGACGCCATGGTCCCGTTCGGCCCGGCGGCGGAGCAGTTCGCGGAGCTGCAAAAGCTAGGGGTTCCCCTGGAGTTCAAGATCTACGACAAGGACCATACGATCCTGCCGGAGGAGCTTGAGGACATACGGGGATGGTTTTTGGGATTGGAAAGGACTTAGGACTTAGGACTTAGGACTTAGGACTTAGGACTAAAGATACCGGCCTTATGACATCGTCCAGCTCAAGCACGCACGCCCGAATACCTAAGCCCTAAGTCCTAAGTCCCCTAAAGATTTTCCGAAAGGAAAATCTTTAGGTCCTTGTACTCCGTTAAATTCCCGTACTCGGGAAACTCGGCGCGGATGCCGTCGGGCGCGCGGAAGAAGGTCGCCGTGTGGGCCGCGCGCAGCATGTGGATGTCGTTGTAGGAATCGCCGACCGCGCCGACCCGGAAGTTCAGCCCGCGCAGCGCCTCGACGGCCTTCTGCTTGGGGTTTTCCTGCCTGAGCGTATAGCGAAGCCGGCCCGCGTCCTGGAAAATATCGTGGCAGAACAACGCGGGCCGCCCCAATTGCCGCATGAAATTGTCGGCGAAGGCATAGAACGTGTCGGAAAGAATGAACACCTGATAGCGCTCGCGCGCCCAGTCCACGAAGTCCCGCGCGCCCGGCAGGATTTCGAGCTCGGCGATGTAGCGCTGGATGTCGGCCAAGGCCAGGCCGTGGCGGGCGCAGATCTCGACGCGGCGATCCATGAGCTCCCGGTAATCCTTGACCTCGCGCGTGGTGAGGTTGAGTTCCTGGATGCCGCTGCGGTCGCGCACGTGTAGCCAGATCTCGGGCGTGAGAACGCCCTCCATGTCGAGGCAAAGCGCCTTGGACACGGCCTAGAATTCCTCTTGCGGAGGGGTTCCCGGCATTCCAAAGGGGGCGATGGGGCCGAAGTTGCGTTCGTAACGGGAGATGTTTTCCTGCAGGATGGCGGCCAGCGACTTGGCATGCGAGGGCGTCATGACGATGCGGGCCTGGACCTTGCCCTTGGGAGGCCCGGGCAGGATGCGGGCGCAGTCGAGCACGAACTCGGAACCGCTGTGGGACACAAGGAACAGGTTGGCGTAGGTCCCCTCGGCGACCGCCTCCGGCAGTTCGATGTTGATGGACTGGGAGTTTTGTTCCTCGAATTCGCCGTTCGGAGCCACCATGTCATTTCCCCTGAAAACCTGTCCCCGCGGAGGCGGGGAAGCTTGAAACCGGGAAATATAGCCCTCCCGGGGGGGTGTTTCACGGACTTATATTTGTCTTCTCATGAGCGCAGCAGAAGACGGTTTCGGCGAAGAATGTGGTGTAATGGGGGTTTTCGGTAGCCCCGACATGGACGTCGCCCGCCGGGTGCTCATGGGTCTCTATTCCCTCCAGCATCGCGGGCAGGAAAGCGTGGGCGTCGCCGTTTCGGACGGCGCCGACATCTCCCTGGTTAAGCGCATGGGCTTGGTGACCGGGCTCACCGCGGACGAAAAGGCGGTGGACTCCCTGGTCGGCAGCGCCGGCATCGGGCACGTGCGCTACTCGACCACCGGGCGCAGCAACATCAACAACGCGCAGCCGATGCTGGTCTCGACCAAGCGCGGCCCCCTGGCGGTGGCGCACAACGGCAACATCGTCAACGCCCCCGACATCCGTCTCGAGATGGAGGAAATGGGGCACATTTTCAGCAGCACTTCCGACACCGAGGTCCTGCTCCACCTGATCGCGCGCTCGAAGAAGGAATCGCTCTTCGACGCCATCGCGGAGTCCCTGGAGCGCATCACGGGTTCGTACTGCCTGGTGTTCCTGAGCCGGAACGAGATGTACGTGGCCCGCGACGGCTTCGGCTTCCGGCCGCTGTGCATCGGCCTGCTGGACAAGGCATGGGTGGTCGCCTCCGAAAGCTGCGCGCTGGACATCCTGGGCGCGACCTACGTGCGCGACATCAAGCCCGGGGAACTCTGCCGCATCGACGCCAACGGCATGGAGTCGCGCCAGCTTTTCGACAAGCCCCACAAGGCCCATTGCATTTTCGAGTTCGTGTACTTCGCGCGGCCCGACTCGCGCATCTTCGACGAAAGCTGCGACAAGATCCGGCGCAAGATCGGCAAGCAGCTCGCCAAGGAGGCGCCGGCCCAGGCCGACGTCGTCGTCGCCGTTCCCGACTCGAGCAATACCGCGGCCCTCGGCTACGCCAAGGAGTCGGGAATCCCGTTCGACATCGGCCTGCTGCGCAATCACTACGTGGGCCGCACCTTCATCGACCCCTCGCAGAACGCCCGCGAGCAAAAGGTCAAGATGAAGTTCAACCCCATCGCGGGGGTCCTGAAGAACAAGCGCGTGGTCCTGGTGGACGACTCCATCGTGCGCGGCACGACCTTGAAGTTCCTGACGAAGATGCTGCGGGACGCCGGCGCGCGCGAAGTGCACATCCGCATCTCCTCCCCTCCCGTGCTGAACCCCTGCTTTTACGGCATGGACTTCCCCTCGAGGACGGAACTGATCGCCGGCAATCTTTCGCAGGAGGAAACCCGCATTTTGCTGGGCGCCGACAGCCTGCAATACCTGTCGATCAGCGGCCTGCTGAACGTCGCCCCGGGCGGCCCGAAGAATTTCTGCGCGGCCTGCTTCAACGGCAAATACCCCGAAGCGATCCCCGAGGGCAGCACGAAGTTCAGGTGTGAATAGGTAAGAGGTAGGAGGTTAGCGCCGGCGCCGGTCATAAACCCCGTCTTTTCTGTATTTCCCCTTACCTCCTACCTCTTACCTCCTACCTGCGAAGCATACTCTCCACAGGACTCCCCATGAACAAACTCGAAAACGCCTTCGAAAACATCGTGTTCGCCAGCCGCTGGCTTCAGCTTCCCATGTACCTGGGCCTGATCGTCGCGAGCATCCTATACGCCTACAAGTTCATCGTGGAGCTGGTTCATATCACGCTGCACATCCAGTCCATCACCGAGGCGGAGCTGATGATGGGCATCCTGACGCTCGTGGACATCGTGATGGTGGGCAACCTGCTGGTCATGGTGGTGATCGGGGGCTACGCCACCTTCGTGAGCCGCCTGGCCACCGTGGAGAACCACGTGGATCGCCCCGATTGGCTGGACCACGTGGACGCCGGTACCCTCAAGATCAAGATGGCGGGCGCGCTGGTGGGCATTTCCGGAATTCACCTGCTCAAAGCCTTCATCAACATCACCGAGAAGTCGAACCACGAGGTGATGTGGCAGGTGATCATCCACGGCGTCTTTTTGCTCTCCGCCCTCGCGTTGGCTTGGACCGAGAAGATCATGCACTCCTATAAGGCCGGCGGGCACTAAAAAACCGAGCGGGTCCCCGTAGAGGCCTACCCCCCGCCTTCGCTAACGCCCCGGCTTCAGCGTCACCGCCTGGCGGACATAATGCGCCGTCTGCCCCTTGTCCGTGACCGCGAGCCGTACCACGTACATGCCCGCCGAGGCCTTGAGGCCATTGGCGGACCGGCCGTTCCAGACGATCTCGCGGGCCTTCGCGTCCCTCGAGGGATGGATGGCATGCGTCCACAGGGTGCGTCCCCACACGTCGCTGATGCGCATCGTGACCTGTTCGGTTCCGGCGGCGCCGGCCGGCAGCCGGAAGGTGTAGGGTTTGTCCGCTCCCGACACCCGGAACACGAAGGCTCCGGGCTGCACGCCCACGGGCGTGGTCAGGATGAGGACGGCGGTGTCCATGCCGCCGGGGCCGAGGGCCAGGAGGATATAGGTTCCGGCGGCCGTTTCGGTGGTCGGGGTGCCGGAGATGATGCCGTTGGTTTCATTGAGGATGAGGCCCGCGGGCAACGGAGTCAGCACGTGATAGCTCGTCACGACTCCGCCGGTGGACTGCGGCTGCAGCGGCGCGATCGCGATTCCCATCGGGTAGACCTGCGGCCCGGGGTAGGAGACCACCGGCGCCGCGTGCACGACCAGCGAGACCACGGCGGTATCGGCTCCGCCGGGGCCCCTCGCCACGATGGCATAAGAAGTCGGTGCGGAGGGCTCGACGGGCTTACCGGTAATGATGCCGGTCGCCGTGTCCAGAAGAAGGCCCGCGGGCAGCGGGGCGCCGAGAACGGCATAGGATGCGATCGGACCGCCGCTGGATAGGGGGATCACCGGAACCGCAATGCTATCCACGGCCAAAGGCGCGGCGGTCGGGTAGGCGAAAACCGGCGCGGCGACGACGGCCATGGTAATGTGGGCCGTATCCAGGCCGCCGGGACCGGCGACCACGATGGCGTAAGCCGTGGCCGGGGAAGCGACCGCGGGAATGCCGGTGATGGCGCCGGTGGTCGCGTCCAGCAGCAGTCCCGTGGGCCAGGTAGAGCTCAGGACCGTGAAGCCCGAGATCGGGCCCCCGGAGGAAACGGGCATTACCGGGGAGATCGTCTGGCCCAAGGGGAAGGCGGAGGGTTGCGCGTAAGAGACGACCGGGGCAGCGTATACGGTCAGCGCGATCGAGGCCGTATCGGTGCCGCCGGGACCCGTGGCCAGAATGAGATAGTTCGCCGTCGCCGAGGCGGCCGTCGGGGTTCCCGAAATTTCTCCCGTCGCGGGATCAATCATGAGGCCGGCCGGCAAGGGCGTTCCGGAAACGGCGTAGCTCGTCGCGGGGCCTCCGGACAAGGTCGGAACCACGGGGGTGATGGCCTTGCCGACGACGTAAGGGGGCGCCAAGGGATAGGAAACCGCCGGAGCGGCCGCATTCACCGTCAGGGTGATCGCCGCCATATCCAGGCCGCCGGGGCCCGTCGCGAGAATGAAGTACGCCGCAGACGCGGAAGCGGCCGTCGGCGTGCCCGAAATCGTGCCCGTCGCGCTGTCCAGCGAGAGCCCGGGGGGAAGCGGGTTGCCCAATACGGAATAGAACGTCACGGGTCCAGCGAAGGAGCTTGGGACCAACGGCAGGATCGTCACGCCCACCGTGTAGGCCGGGAGCGGAACGTAGGCTACCACGGGAGCGGCGGCACCCACGGACAGGGTCACCGTGGCGGTGTCCAGGCCGCCGGGGCCCGACGCCAGGATCGAATACAACGTCGCGGACGAGGCCGTAGTCGGCGTGCCCGTAATCGCGCCCGTCGATCCATCCAGCGAAAGGCCGGCGGGCAGGGCCCCGTCCAGCATCACATACGCCGTCACCGGACCCGAGGTGGAGAAGGGGTTCAGCGCGGCGATCGGGACGCCCACCGTGAAGGCGGGAGCCGGCGGATAAGAAACTATGGGCGTGGCGGAATGTACCGATAACGTGACGGTCGCCGTGTCCTGGCCGCCGGGGCCGGCAGCGAGAATGAAGTACGTGACGGACGGGGAAGCGGCCGTCGGCGTGCCCGAGATCGTACCTGCCGCGCCGTCCAGCGAGAGCCCGGCGGGAAGCGGGTTGCCCAGAAGGGCGTAGGAGGACACCGGGCCGCCGGATGAAGTCACGGTCAGCGGCAGAATCGGCTGCCCCACCTTGTATGGGGACGGCGAGAGGTAGGACACGACCGGAGTGGCATCGATGACCGACAAGAGGGCGTATGCCGTATCCAGGCCGCCGGGACCGGCCGCGAGAATCGCGTACGAAGCCGCGGAAGAAGGCAGGGTCGGGGTGCCGGAGATCGCTCCCGTCGATGCATCCAACGTCAGGCCAGCGGGCAGGGTGGCACCACCGACCATCGCGTAACTCGCCACGGGGCCTGCCGTGGAAATCGGGTTCAGCGCGACGATCGGGGTGCCCACGGTGAAGGCGGGAACCGCCGGATAGGAAACGATGGGGGTGGCGGCGCTTACCGACAAGGTTACGGTAGCCGTGTCCAGGCCGCCGGGGCCCGTGGCGAGGATCGAGTATAGAGTCGCGGACGAGGCCGTGGTCGGTGTGCCGGTGATCGTACCGGTCGAGCCGTCCAGCGATAGGCCCGAGGGCAGCGAGGTTCCCAAGACCGCGTAGGAGGTCACGGGTCCGCCGGACGAAGTCACGCTAAGGGTCGGGATCGGCTGGCCCACCTTGTAAGCCGGAGGCGAGGTGTAGGACACCACTGGAATTTCATCCGTGACGGACAGGGTCACCGTCGCCGTGTCCAAGCCGCCGGGGCCCATGGCGAGGATCGAGTATAGGGTGGCGGACGAAGCCGTAGTCGGCATGCCGGTGATGGAACCGGTGGAACCATCCAGCGAGAGGCCGGAGGGCAGCGAGGTTCCCAGAACCGAGTACGAGGTCACCTGGCCACCAGAAGAGGTCACGCTTAGGGTCGGAATTGGCTGGCCTACCTTGTAA
>JAJNBB010000072.1 GCA_021155885.1 Fibrobacteria bacterium
CTGCGTGCCCGTCCGGGCCGTGAGGCCGGTGAGCGGCAGGTAGACGCGCTTGCGGTCCGGGGAAATCCGGATGTCCCCGATAGCGAGCGTGGTCAGGCTGCCCGAGGACTTCGTCCCGCCGTACGACGAGGTGGGCTGGTAGTAATAGGTCTGCACCGTGTAGTTGGCCGCGGCCTTGGCGGACAGGGTGTCCACCGGCGCGGTGAATTCGATTTCCATGCCTTGCGCGCGCGAGCGGACCGCGAGCATTTCAAACGCGGGCGTTCCGTTGTAGGCCACCTTCTGCAGGCCGTGATACTGCCCGTTCCAGTTCCAGTCGCCCGATTCTCCCATCATGCCCATGTACAGCATACTGTCGGGACCCACCGCCATGCGGTAGACGCCCGATTCCAGGCCGCCCATCCACACGAAGCCCGCTCCCTGATACTGCCCGTTGACGACCTCGACGAAGTAGCGCTGCACGCCGCCCCATTCCAGGTCGCCCATGAGGAACTGGCCCTTGTAGGGTCCGGCGGCGAGATAGAAAGGCGCGCCCGGCGATCCGGAGAACACGGCGTTTTTGCTGGAGTTGATTTCCTGGGGCAGGTAGACCGCGGCCGCGTGCTCGACGAGCGCGCTCCAGGACGGGTCGGGATTGATGAAGGGCGCGTTGCCCCCGGCGTGCGGGGTTCCGTAAAACCCGTTTTGGACCACGCGCGTCAGCTTGTTGGTGGGAAACCACGGGCCCTGGGTTTCGGTCGTCCACAGCGCGCCGTCGGGGCCGAAGCTCAACCCGGTGGGATGACGGAAGCCGACCGCGATAGTGCGGAAGTTTCCGCGCTTGTTGGTCGTGCCGTTTCCGATCGTGACCGCGAGCACGCGCCCGCGAAAGGGATTGACCTGGGACGTGCCGCTGGTGAACATGGAAGAAGGCGCCACGAAGAAGGTGTCGTTCCGGTGCAGGAGTCCGTACATCCACTCGCTCCGGCCCTTCACCGGCCACAGCGAATCCCCGGCCCTGGCCGGGTCGGTGGTCTGGTGGGCGCCCGTGCCCAAGGTCATGGGGGTGCCGGGCAGGATGAACACCGTGTCGATGCGGTCCGAGGGGCCGGCGTTGTCGGGGTTGATGATCCGGAGGATGCGATTGCCGCCCGAAACGTATATCGTGTCGCGCACCACGGTCAGGCCCATGATGTCCTCGATCCCCGTGGCGATGGTGTCGACCGCTACGCTGGGACTGGCGCCCGTGACCCCGCTCAGCACGTATACCTTGCCGGTCATTTGGCGGCCCCCGTAATTCCCGGTGGGGCAGCAACCGGTTCTCGTGCCGCCCCATCCCCCGACGACCAGGCGCCCGTCGGAAAGGAAGGCCATGCCGCCCACCTTGGGCTGAAAGCCCGCGGGGCGAAGGTCGTACTTCGTGTAAGCCGGATGGACGGTGGCGAGGGGCGTCGCCGCCCCGGCCGGGAGCCAGAGAAGCAGGAACCCTGCCCCCAAAAACGTCTTCAGATGCGCGGCCGTTTTCATGAGACCTCCTCCGTTCAATAGTTGAAGCTCAGGCGCAGCGAAAGGCTGTGCGTGCGCGGAAAGCGGTTGGGAGCCTCGGTCGTGTTCTCCTGCATCTGGAACAGGTAACCGATCTCGATGTTGCGGGTCAGGAAAAACCGGAAGTCCGCCTCGAGGTTCTCGAGCCGCGCGTCCAGGATCTTGAAGTTTTCCGCGAAGGCCTCGGCCCGCAGATCGAGGGTGAACTGGGAAGACAGGCGCAGCTTGGTGGTCAGGATTCCTTCCGCCCCGACCTGATAGCTCGTCCTGCCGCTTTCGAGGAGGTAGGTCCCGAGGTAGTCCGCGTCCACGACCTCGTACCCGCCCTTGGAGATCTCCTGGCGGGCCGCGAGGCCGGTCTGCGTGGAGAGCTCGATGGCGTAAGCGGAGAGCCAGTCCACGTTCACGCCCGCGCCCTCCGCGAAGTTGAGCGGGTAAAACGACCGCTGCCGCTCCAGGCTGCCTCCGGTCAGCAGCAGCGTCGTGTCCGCGCCTTCGTCGATGTAAACCGTGTCCTCGTAGATCTCGAGCGGGAACAGGTGGGTGGACACCTGGCCGCGCACATAGGGGCCCACCCAGGAATTCAGGCGGCGCACCCAGGTGGACCGAAGCTGCAGGTTGTCCTGCGTGACCTCGAGGGGCTCCTCGTCCTGCTTCAGAAAACTGTTCTGCATGAACACTTCGGTGATGCCGAAAAAATCCTCGCGGTCGTAGCGCGCGCGAAGGCGCATATCGGTCGAGAACAGCGCGCTCCGGTCGGTCTCGTCGAGGTCGTCGACCTGGTGCGTCAGGGCGGCGTTTCCGCCGGCGCGCAGGCCGTAGGTCCAGTATTGGCCGGCGCGCTTGCGCGTGTTGAGCGTTTTCACGCCGCCCGCGATCAGATTGCCGGCGTCGTTGAAGATCGCCTCCACCGAATGCAGTTCCCCGGGGTTCACCTGCACGGTGATGTAGTTGCGCAGGGAGTTGTAGCCTTCGCCCACGCGCGAGATGCGATACAAGCCCGGCGGCAGGATCCAGACCTCGATGTCCTGCAGGCGCTCTTCCTCGTACCCTTGGCCGCGGCCGTAGTTGATCCACTGGTCCATGCTGACCAGGTCGTACTCGCCGTCGATGTATCCGCCCGACTCGTTGAGCGTTTCGACGATCAGCCCGCCCCAGGTGGGCGGGACGATGGTGGTATGGCCCTCGTTCACGCGCACGGTGGCGCGCAGGCGGCGGTTGGTGGATCCGGAGCCGAAGCGCACCTCGTAGGTTCCCGAGTCGAGGAGCACGCGCGTTCCGGTCTGGCCCGTGGCCACCACGGACCCCGCGCGGTTCAACACGACGATCTCGGGCTCGCGGCGGGACTCGCTGTAGGTGGGAAGGAACACCGCGCCCTTGCCGATGGTGATCAGCGCGGGATCGCGGGAGAGCTGCAGGTGGAGGGGCGGCGACAGCCAGTTCACCCCGACCTGGGTGTCCGGCGCCGCCGGGGCCGGCCCGGACGCGGCGGGCGAAGGAACGGTGGGCACGACTTCCCGCCCGGGGAGGCCCTCCAGCAGCGCCGCGCCCGCGGGCCGCGCGCCGAGGCACGCTCCCGCGAGCGCGGCAAGCAGCGGCAGGACGCCGAGGGGGGAGGACGCGCGGAACCGGGGCATGGGTCGGTCAGCGCGCGCGCGGCCTGCGCGCCAGCTGGTCCTGCAGGACTTTCTCCAGTTCGACCACCAGCTGGTCGTTGGTGGATTCAAGCAGCGCGGTCAGTTCGCGCACCACGAACACCGGTTCCTGCGCGGCCACGGCCTTGCGCAAATCGTATTGCTGTTTCCACACCACCGTGCCGGTGGAATCGTCCAGCAGCTGATACTCGATCGTCAGATGCGCGTACCAGTTGTTCGGTCCGTCGTACTCCTCGATGGCCTGCACGTCGGTGGTCAGCTGGAAATCGGGGCGCGTGGCCTCGATGGAACGGGAGGCGTTCTCAAACAGGCGGGACGCGCGCAGGTGCTTGAGCAGCAAGTCGCCGATCATCCGGTCGGGATCGGTCACCCACAGGTGGTAGGCGTAGAACTGCATCTGGTAGGCGCTCTGGCGGTACACGATCTGGCTGCGGCGGTAGGCCTCGGCCATGGTGGGCTCGCGCAGCCGGACCGCGAAGGGGTACGGCCCCTTCTTCAGCCGTTCGGGCTTGGGCGTGGGGATGTAATCCAGCGCGTAGTACTTCGTCTCGACCGTGCGCCCGAAGAAGCATCCGGTGAGGACGAGCATTCCGGCGAGCCCGAGCGCGGCGGCGAAAAGGATGCGGGACTTCATCTCTGGCGCTCCTGCTTTTCTTCGCGCCGCAGCAGGACCGAGGGGTTTTCCTTGATCTGGCGGGTGAAGGTGTTCATGTTCTTCATGATTTCCTTGAGGTTCGTCACCGACACGGCGATGTCCTCCTGGGAATTCCGGACCATTTTCTGGATTTCCTGGGCCGCGAGCTGGTAGTCGCGCACGGTGCCGTCGATATCCGATTTCTTGACTTTCGCGCGGAAGTCCTTCGAAGTCGCCTCGACGTCGGCGAGGATGGCGTTGATGCGGCGGCCGGGATGCACGCCGCGGATGTCGACGGCCATCGAGTCCAGCGACTCGGCGAGCGAGGCCGAGGCCGCCATCATGCGGTTCAGATTCTGGCGGTTGTCCATCTCGGTGATGGCGATGACGTTGCCGAGCAGGCGGTCGATCTTGGAGGCGATGGAATCGGCCCGGTTCGACAGCCTTCCGATCATGGACATGCCCGACTTGACCTCCCCCCCCTTCGGGATGTCGGCGGCCGCGAAGCTGCCCCCCGTGATCTCGACGTATTTCAGGCCCGTAATGCCATAGCTTCCGAGCGTGGCCAGCATGTCCGCCTTCATCTTCGTCCCGCGCTTTACCTCGAAGCGCACCACGGTCTTGCGGATGTCCTTCTCGTCCGCGTAGATCTCCGTGACCGCCCCGACATCGCGGCCGTTCTGCTTCACGGTCGATCCGGGCTCCAGGCCGGTGATGGATTCCTCCATGCGGGTGAAATAATCATCGGTGCGGGAGAAAAGCTTCCCGCCCACCAGGAACAGCATGCAGATCACGAAAATCGACGTGACGGCGACGATGAACACGCCCAGGCGGGTTTTTTCAGCGCGGGTGGCTTCCATGCTCAGTCCTCCAGATTGAAGGCCATGACGCCTTCATCTTTCCCGTCGCCGTCCGGCGGCGTACGGTCCAAAAAGTCCTGCACTTCCTGGGGGCCATGCGCGGCCTCATCCAAAGTGCCTTCGAAAATGATCTTGCCCTGCGATAGATAGGTGACCTTGTCGGCCAGCGCCTTGATCGAATCCAGTTCGTGCGTGATCACCACCATGGTGATGCCCAGGGTCTCGCGCAATTCCAGCAACAGGTCGTCGAGGCTCCGCGAGGTCACGGGGTCGAGCCCGGCCGAGGGCTCGTCGCAAAAAAGCAGCTCGGGATCGGTGGCGAGGGCCCTCGCCAGGCCGGCGCGTTTGCGCATGCCTCCCGAAAGCTCGCCGGGCATCTTGTCGCCGGCTTCTTCCATCCGCACCTGCTTGAGCTTGATCCATGCCAGTTCGCGCAGCAGTGCGTCCGACAGCCCCGGGTTGTGGATACGCAGCGGCAAGGCCACGTTTTGTTCCACGGTGAGGGAGGAAATCAGCGCGCCCGCCTGGAACAGCACCCCGATCCTTTTGTACGAATCATCGGGAGGGCGGCCCTGAGACCAGTCGACGGGCTTGCCGAACAATTCGACCGAGCCTGCCCAAGGCTGCTCAAGACCCATGACGTTGCGCAGAAAGGTGGATTTGCCGCTGCCCGACCCGCCCAGGATCACGCGGATTTCCTCGCGCGGGACCTCGACGTCGACTCCGTCCAGGATCTTGCGCGTGCCATAGCCCGCGACAAGGCCCCGCACGCGCAAGGGCACGTCCTCGGCTTGTTCCTGCGTTCGGGTATTGCGGTCCGTGGTCATGGGCATTACAGGTAGAAGATGAAGGAGAAAAGCGCGTCGAAAAGAACGATGGAGAAAATGCAGGTCACGACGCAGGCGGTGGTCGCGCGGCCCACGGCGTCGGCGCCGCCGCGCACGGCAAGACCTTTCACCGAAGCGATCAGCACGATCAGCCACGCGAACGTGACGGATTTGACCAGCATTTGCCAGATGTACTCGAGGCGAACGGCCTGCTGCACTTGGTTCATGAACGCGGCCACGGAAAGGTCGAAGAACAGCAGGCCGACCAGAAGCCCGGCGACGATGCCCGAAAGCGCGGAGGCGATGGTCAAAAGCGGCTGCGTGACGGTTAGGGCCCAAAACCGCGGCAGCACGAGAAACTGCAGCGGGTTGATGGCCATGGATTGCAGGGCGGCCACCTCTTCCTGCACGGTCATGGTGGCGAGCTCGGCGGTGATGGCGCTGCCCGAACGGCCCGCCAGGATCACCGCGGTCATCAGCGGCCCGATCTCGGTGATCATGCTGATGCCGATGCCGTCGGCCAGAAAGATGGCCGCGCCATACTTGGAAAGCTGCAGGCCCGATTGCAGGGCCAGCGTGAAGCCGATCAGGCTCGAGAGCAGCAGCACGATGGGCAGGGCCGTGCTGCCGAGCCGGATCATCTGGGTGACGGTGTCCCCGCGCAGCACCGTTTTCGATTTACGGCGGCCGAACGTCGAATAGTACAGGGATTCCGAAAGCAGCAGGGCGATGTCGCGCCATTCCCGGAGGAGAGTATAGGCCCCGGCGCCGGTGCTTTCGAACAGGGAGGGAGGCGGCTCCGGGGGCTTTTCCTCGGCCAGGGTGTCCGGAATGGTTTTCAGGCGCTCACGCGCTTCGGACTGGAGGCCGTGCACCACCAGCCTTTTCCCCTGGTGTTCGGCGTCCGCATGCAACGCGGCCAGGAACGCCTGGCCCAACGAATCCAGCCGCGTCAAGCCGGATCCGTCCAGATGGACGTCTTCGCCGCGCTTTAACAGGCCGCGCGCTTCGGCGTCGAGCTTCGACACGGCATCGGGCGTGAAGGCCTCGGGAATTTTAAGCATGGACTCCGGCATGGGTTCAATAATATGAGGTTTTAGCGGTCCGGAAGGCTAAAAGATTGTGTTTTATTCTTCTTTATACTCGTTGCGAGGCGGACGGACCACCTTTTCGCGAAGGATCACGGTCTTTCAAGGCTTCGTCGCGGGGAAGGTCCCGATGAATCTTCGGAAGAATCCCGGAAAAAGGGTTCATAACTAGATTTAGCTTGTCCCCAGGACCCCATGCACCCGCCCGAACAGACTCTTTCACGCACCCTTTCTTCCAGGTTCCTCCCCGGGATGGCGCTGGCCTTGTACGCGCTGGCCGCGACCGTGCACGCCGCCAAGGGACCGGCCACGGCGGACCTGCTGACCGAAGAGGAAAAGTCCTCGACCGGCCCGGCCAAGACGGAAAAGGCTGTCACCCCCGCGAAGGCGGGGGACCCCAAGTCGAAACCGGCCAAGGGCCCGGTCACCGCCGACCTGCTGACCGAGGAAGAAGCGGCCGCGACGGAGGATTCTTCCGCTTCCCTTGACGCCGAGTCGACCCCGCCCACCCCCGTCGATCCCTCCATGAACGTCACGGGCCTGGAGCGCGAAGCGCTGGCCCGGCACCCCATCCTGTCGGAAAAATCGATGGAGGTGGACAAGGCCGAGGAACAGGTGCGGACCCTGGACAAGTCCATCATCCTGCCGAAGTTCGAGGTCGAGACGGGCATCGGTCCCGCGCCCGGCATCCGCCAGGTAACCGACAGCGTGCCCACCACCGACCCGAACATCTACGTGCTGCAGCCGGAGCGCAAGTTCGATTTCGGCGAGTGGGGACCGTTCTTCGGCGTGCAAGCCAACATTATCCAACCCCTGAACATCGCGCGGTACCGCGCGGGACGGCGCGCGGCCACCCTGAAGGTGCGCGTCTCCGAGGCCGAGTTCAAGAAGGAACAGCTCAAGATTTCGGAAGAGGCGCAGACGTTGTACTACCAGCGCCTGTTCGCCCTGACCCTGGAGCGGGAACTCGCGTCGTCGCGCCGGGAACTCGACAAGGCGCAGAGGCGCCTGACCGAACAGCTCGACGAGGGCAAGGGCGACGTCTCGCAAACCGACGTGCTCCAGATCAAGTCGGGCCGCTACTCCCTGGACGCGGGCTGGAACGAGGCCTCGCTCGGCGTCGCGCGCACCGGTCTCGCCCTGCGGTTCATGCTCGACCGGCCCGACACCTCCGTGATCGCCCTCGACGACACGGTGCTGAGCATTCGCCCGGAGACGCCGCCCTCCCTGCACGACCTCAAGCTGGCCGCCCTGCGCGGCCATCCCGACCTCGCCCGCCTCCGCAACGGACTCTCCGCGCGGGAGGAACTCCTCAAGGTGGCCCAGGGCGAGCTCGGGCCCGACATTTTCCTTTTCGGCAACTTCAAGTACAGCAAGGCTTGGTCCTCGGACCGCCAGTCGGGCGGGGACGACCCCTTCGCGCGCGACCCCCTGAACGAACTCACCGCGGTGGCCGGGCTCGGCATGCGCCTCAAGCTGAACTTCTGGAATGGCTATCAAAAGTACCGCCGGGAGCGCCTGGAGCTCCGCCAGCTGGAGCGCACCGAGGTGTATGCCGCGCGCGGCATCCTGCTCCAGCTGGAGGACGCCTACCTGAAGATGCTGTCCGCCCGCGCCGACGTCGAGGAGTCGCAGAAGGCCCTGCGCGCCGCGGACGCCTGGCTCAAGGGCGCGGCGATGAAGTACGACCTGGATCCCGGAGCGGCCAAGGACCTGATCGGGCCCTTCAAGCAATCGCTCACCGCCCGCCGGGACTATTACAAGGCGGTTTTGGAGTACAATATCGCCGTGGCGCGCGTTCTGACGGCCACTGGGTGGACGCTGTCGGATTTTGGTAATTTGGCTTCCGCGAGCCCGCCATCGAGCGAACCCGCAAAGGAGCAAGAATGAAGAAGCTAGCGGCGGTTTTCCTGGCGGCGGGACTTTTGATCACCCAGGCGCAGGCCCAGGGCAACCCGGTGGACATTATCCGCGCCAAGGACAAGGAACTCCAGCAGCTGCTGCGCGCGAAGGACGTTTCGAAGCAAACCGCGCGCGTGAAGACCTTGATCAACGGCATCTTCGACTTCGAGGAACTGGGCAAGCGCGCCCTCGGCCCCGCGACCTGGGCCAAGATGACCCCGACGCAAAAGGCGCGCTTCGTCAAGGCGTTCAAGGCCATGGTCGAAAATTCCTCGGTGAAGAAGCTGGAGGCCTACACCAGCGATTCCACGCGCTATGAGCCGGCCGACATCAAGGGCGCCGGCAACGAAGCGCGGGCCACCGTGACCGCGCACGTGTTCTCGAAGGGAGCCGAGTCGATCGTGGTCTACAAGCTGTGGAAGAAGCAGGGCGAATGGAAGGCGTGGGACCTCGTCATCGACGATCTCAGCACCGCGGGCAATTACGGCGACCAGTTCCGCACCATCCTGAAGAACAACTCGATCGACAACCTGATCAGCCGCCTCGAATCGAAGGCGAAGAACGACGCCGGCGCGGCGGCCGCCCCGGCCGCCGACAACGTGAAGTCCAAGCCCGCGGCCAAGTAGCGCGCCGGTTACCCCCATGCCGACCTGGGCCTGGGTCCTCTCCATCCTCCTCGGGCTCCTGGGACTCCTCGCCCTGGGACTCCTGCTTTTCCGCTTCCGTTATTTCCTTGAGTGGCGGGGCGAGTGGACCGGGGACCTCTCGGGGATTTCCGCGGGAACCGCGCGCATCGAGACCCGTTTCCTGTGGTACCGGCACCTGTGGGAACCCTTCAAGGACGCCTCCTGGAGCATCGCCGACCTGTTCGGGGAGGACGATGAGGACGTCACGAAGCCGGAAACGGAAGAAAGCGCGGCGGGCCGACAATCCGCCGCCGCGCCCGACCCTGAAGCGGGATTTTCGGAGAGCGCCTCTCGGCGCGAGGCGGCGCCCTTGCGACCGGCGGCCGGCGTCCCTGAGGCGCCCGTCTTCCTGAAACCGGAGCCGGCCAAAGAATCGAAGACCTCCGGAGCCGCCGATTCGGCGCAAGGTCCCGCGCCGGAAAAACCTGCCTCAAAACCCGAGGCCGGCACAAAGAAAAAAAGCGACCCCCACCGCAAACAACGCGCCTTGTTCCGCCTGGTCACCGACCGCGACGCCTGGAAGCTGCTGGCGCGCTACGGCCTGAGGATTTCCCGCATGTCGATGCGCCTGCTCAAGCCCCGCATCGAGGCCGCGATCGGCCATCCCGACCCCGCCCTGCTCGGGCGCCTGGCCGGCAAGTGGTATGCCGTGCGCCCTCTCACCCAGCTGCTTCCCGTGGGCCGCGCCGATCTCTACTTCCGCTTTCAGGACCGCCACCCCTCGCTATGGATCCGCGTTCAGGGAACCATTTCCCTGCTCTCGTTGCTCGCCTTCGGCATCCGCCTGGTCGTGGCCTTCCCGTTCCTCCTGCTGGCCCGCCGCGCCCTGCACGGCTGGCGCCAGCATCGGCTTACGGGATGGCGGGCCTGGGTCTATCGCAAACTCCAGGCTGGCTAGGCCAGCATGTCGCGGACTGATTTCGCGATGAAGTGAAGCGAGGACCGGATTCGCCGTATTTTGCAATGTTCGTCTTAATAGCCCCGCTAAGCGGGGCGGTTGCATAGGGGCGTCCGGACCGCAGCGGAGCGAATCGCGAAATCAGTCCGTGGCTACCACCCCCCGATTTAGCCATCTCCCCGGCTCAATAGCTAAACTTGTCCCGTCGGCGCCGGTTTTTTGACGCCGCGGAGGTCGGTATGAGCTTTTTGGAAAAAGAAGACGCGAAACCCTCGACGACGTGGGACTGGATCGTGGGCATCGGCCTGGTCGTGCTGATCGGCGGCTTCACCTTGTACTACCAGTGGGAAAAACGGCTTTCGCTGAAGCGCTTCAACGAAGCGGACGCGCTCTTCTCGGAGGGCAAGTTCCGCGAAGCGGCCGCGGCCTACGAGGAACTCAAGGACGCGCAGTACCTGACCTCGACCAACGACAGCATCATCTACGCGCGGCTCGATTCCGTCGAGGAACTGGAAGAACGGGAAGAAGAGACGGTGGCGCGCCTGCGCGGTAAACTGGATGCCGGCGATACCGCAGGCGCCCGCGCCGAGCTCGAGTCGGCGGAGTTCCACGGCCTGCTCGGCGAGAAGGACCAGGAATGGCTGGACGGGGTCA
>JAJNBB010000073.1 GCA_021155885.1 Fibrobacteria bacterium
CCGGGCCTTCGTACTTGATCTTGTCGATGCCGGGGAAAAAGTCAGCCATTGCGAAACTCCCTTGTTGTCTCAAAATATGGAGCGGTTCAATTTAGCTCTGTTTGGCCAAAAGGAAAACGCCCGAGGCCTGTTAACTTACGACTTTTTAAGGATTTCCAACGGTTGATAATGGTCTTTAGGGCTTAATTTGGTCCTTAACGCCCCGGTTTTTGGTCTTTTTGACCTGTCTGTAAAGAATGGTGCGGTTTGGGGGGGGCGAAAAGCGGGATCCGGATCCCTTTTGCGCCGGTCCCCTTAGCTTTTCGGTGACCGCGGGTCAGGACGGCAAAATTCCGCGCGGCTTTCCGATGCCGCAGACTCATGGAGCCCGCGGCGTATTTTCGCCCTCCCTTAACCTGGGTTTAAGGGGGGGCGGGCGCATCGTCCCTATATTTGGGCTTGTCACCTTCTCCGGAGGATCCATGAGGCGTTTTACAATCGCGATTTTAATAGCCGCCAGCCTATGGGCCTGCAACAGCCCCTCGGAAAACGAATCGGGGGGAAACGATTCCGGAATATCGGGAACATTCACCTACGAGGCCGACATCTCGGAAGCGGGCCTCCAGGCCGGGATCGACACTGTGATCGATTACGATCCCTGCAGCCCGGTATTTCGCAACTTCGCGACCTACAACAGCTCGAGCTCGACGCCGCCGGCCCCGCCTACCAACGCGGTCATTCTCGCCGACTATCCCGAAGTCTGCGCGGACACCACCGGCGCGGTGGACACTCTATACCTTCTGTACACGGAAATCATGACGCAAACTCCCGCGAATGCCTGCGCGTCGCTTTCGCAGACCGACTATGACCATATTTACACCATCGTGACCGCCGACAACTACGAGTACAGCACTTCCTCCTCGACGGGAACCTCCACCTGCAGGAACGTTCCTTACAATTACAGCACGTATACGACCCGGGAGCCTCAAAGGAAAATCCTCGTGGCCGCTGACGTCGAGGACACGACTTATTCCGAGATCGTTTTCCACAACGTCCCGGCCGAGAATCTGGCGGAAAATTCCGAGGTCGGGGTGCAGTACCAGCCCCCGGGTTATTCCACGGAATGGTTTACGGTTTCCCACGCGAACTTCACCGTGAACACCCTTTCCAAGTCCGTGAAGCTGCACGTCGAGCACCCCGTCGACTCCAACGGGCCAACCTATCCTGGAAACCGCTATATCCCCCGCGTCGGCGAACGCGTTCGCGTGACGGTGTTCAACGAGTAAGCTGCCGGGAGGGCCCTCCGGTCCGCGAGGCGCCCTAAACGAAGTCGGGGCTCTTGATCACCTTGCGCGTATGGCCGAAGTTCTTGAGGGCCATCATGCCGAGCTGCGAGAAGCCGGCGACCTTCGCGGGCAGCGACATCCGGCCGCCCTGCATGCCGTCGACCATTCCCTTGAAGATGCGGTAGAACCATTCCTGGTCGCGCGGGCCCAGCCCCAGCACCCAGTCGCGGATGCGCGCCTCCTTGCGGTTTCGCCGCACAGGATCGCGGCCATGATGCCGCCGCCCGTCAACGGGTTCGTGTGGTGCGCGGCGTCGCCGCAAAGGGCGAAGCGCTCGGCGGTATACTCCGCCATGTGCCCGCTCACGGGCACGCACCCCCCGTGCACTTCCTCGATGACCGCGCCGGGATACAGCTTGTGGCAGTACTCCATCGAGAGCTGGTACATGTTCTGCGCGCCCATCTTCGGCACGAGCTCCCCGGAGCCCAGGTTCACGACGCCCGACTTGAGCTTGGGGAACACCCAGATGTAGCCCTTGTTGATGGTGTCGTGGCCCTGCCAGAACGTGAGATGGTTGGGGTTGGGATCCTGCGCCCGCACGCGCAACTCGATCGCGCTGCAGGTGAGCGGGGGCAGCTGGCGCGTCTTGAGCCCGGCCCACCGGCCGCTCAGCGATTCGGCGCCGTCGCATCCGACCACCATCTTCGCGCTGATCTCGAAGGCCTCGCCGTCCTGCTCTATGTGCACCGTGCGCACGCCGTTCTCGGCGGGCGAGAGCGAGGTAACCCGCGCGTTCACCTGCAGCTCGGCGCCCTCGGCCACGGCCTGGCGCGCCAGGTCCTGGTCGAACAGCGCGCGGTCCAGCATGACCCCGATTTCCTTGTCGGCGTCGTAGCGGATGGTCGTGCCGCCGGCCCCGTGCATGATCACCCCGGTGAAGGCGGATTCGATGAAATCCTCGTTCACGGTCATGAAGTCGGAGAGGCGCTTGCGCGGGCCCGTCGCCTCGCCGCAGCGGACGGGGATTCCCACGACGGGACGCTTTTCGCAGAGCAGCACCTGATAGCCGGCCCGCGAAAGATTGCGCGCCACCATGCTGCCCGAAGGGCCCGCCCCGATCACGAGGACGTCGTAATGGGCCGCCTTCACCGGGGCACCATCGGGCGGTCCGCCAATCCATGCCCGTCCACCTGGCGGGGGGTGAGCAGGATGTTGTCCTCGGGCTGGGGCTCGCGCTTGTCGATGGAAAGCGCGCCCACCGGGCAGAACCGCACGCAAATCGTGCAGTAGGTGCACTTTTCCTGGAACACCTGCAGGTCGAGGCTGAACATGTCGAGCGCCTGTTCCGGGCACGTTCCGACGCAACCCGCGCAGGAAATGCAGGCCTTGCGGTCCAGCAAAAGGACCTTTTTAGGTCTTTTGTACGACTTTGCGTGCGGGGGGGCGGGTGTGTGTTCGGTTGTCATGCGTGTAACTGCCAGAAGGTCCCGTAAAGTATAAATTTGGGGGGTTTTGAACGTTACGAACGAAGGCCGCGGACGGTTCTCCGGATAAAAATCATGACTCCCCAGCAAATAAAAGCACTGTTGCCCAAAATATTGCCCCGCGTGAAAAGCCCGGGAAGGTACTTGGGGGGCGAGGCCAACCAGGTCGTCAAGGATCCCGGCCAAATGCTGGCCTCGATCGCGCTCGTCTTCCCCGACGTCTACGAGATCGGCATGTCCCACAACGGGACCAAGGTGCTCTACCACCTGTTCAACCGCGAGGCCGACCTCGCGGCCGAGCGCGCGTTCACCCCGATGCCCGACATGGCCGCCGAGATGCGGACCCTGGGCGTCCCGCTCTATACTTTGGAATCGTTCCGCTCGATCGCGGATTTCACGGCGGTGGGCATCTCGTTGCAAACCGAGCTGAACTACACCAACGTCCCTTTCCTGCTCGAGCTTGGCGGCATTGCCGTCTTCGCCCGGGACCGCGGCGAACTCGAGCCCTTCGTGATCGGCGGCGGTCCCTGCATGGCCAACCCCGAGCCGGTCGCCGACTTCTTCGACCTCTTCGTGATCGGCGACGGCGAGAACCTCGCCCCGCTGCTGCTCCGCCTGTTCGGCGAGGGCCGCCGCGCGGGCAAGACCCGCGCCGAGATCCTGCGCGAGGCCTCGGAGCTGCGCGGCGTGTACGTGCCCGCGCTTCTCGAGGTTTCGGCCAACGCGCGCGGCGAGGTCGTTCCCGCGGTCGAAGCCTCGCAGGGGCCGTACCTGCGCGCGAAGGGGATCAAGCGCCACTGGGTCGACAAGCTCGACCCCGCCGACTACCCGACGAAGAACCTCGTTCCCCACCTGCAGCTCGTGCACGACCGCTTCTCGGTCGAGGTGATGCGCGGCTGCACGCAGGGCTGCCGCTTCTGCCAGGCCGGGTACTGGTACCGCCCCAACCGCGAGATCAGCGCCGACGACGCCATCGACATCGCGCGCCGCGGCCTGGCCGCCACGGGCGAGAGCGAGCTGGGCCTGCTGTCGCTCTCGACCGCCGACTACAAGCCCGTGGAAAAGGTCCTGGACCATCTCGTGGAGAACGAGGACTTCGACAACGTGGACGTATCGCTGCCGTCACTGCGCGCCAACATGTTCGGGCAGGGCCTCGCGCGCAAAGCCGCCGCGCTGACCGGCACGAAAAGCGCGACCTTCGCGCCCGAGACGGGCTCGGAGCGCGTGCGCAAGATGATCAACAAGACCATCAGCGACAAGGACATGTACGAGGCCGCCGAGGGCGTGTTCGCCAGCGGCTTCCACAACATCAAGCTGTACACCATGATCGGGTTCCCCACGGAGAACCTCGAGGACATGGAGGCCTTCTGCGGGCTGATCCGCAACCTGTACGCGATCGCGCGCAAGCACAACCCGCGCAACACCGTGCACGCCAACATCGGCATCCTCGTTCCCAAGCCGTTCACGCCCATGCAGTGGGTGCCCTTCATGGACGAGGCCACCGTCCGCGCGCACATCGACTACGTGCGCCAGGCGTTCAAGTTCACCAAGGGCGTGCGCATCACCTGGGCCGACTACGGCCTCGCGAAGGTCGAGAGCTTCTATTCGCGCGGCGACCGCTCGCAGGCGGCCCTGATCTACGAGGCCTACAAGCGCGGCCAGGTGTTCGAATCGTTCTCGGAGCATTTTAGCTTCGAGGGCTGGTCGAAGCTGTGGGAAGAGAAGAGTTTCGACATGGGCCGCCTGTACGACCTGCGGGAGATGGACGAAGTGTTCCCCTGGGACTTCATCCACGCGGGCGCGAACAAGGGCTACCTCAAGAACGAGTACAAGAAAATGTTCAAGGAGGACGCCGCGCCCGTGCCCGACTGCAAGTGGGGCGACTGCCAGAAATGCGGCATCCCGGGCAACGGCGAGGACACGCAGCTCGGCCTGGACCCGGAGCGCTACGTCTCGAAGAACCGGGATCCGGCCGAGATCGCGACCATGGTCCGGGAACGCCGCGGCCGGAACTCGGACACCTCCTTTCCCTACCGCCTTTTCTTCCGCAAAACCGGGCTGTCGCGCTTCATCGCGCACCAGAACACCCTCGACCTGTTCGAAAAGGCCTTCCGCCGCCTCAAGGTTCCCGTGCGCCTGTCGCAGGGCTTCAACCCCAAGCCGCTGTTCAAGAACACGGGCGCGCTTCCGCTGGGCCTGGAGTCGCATCGCGAAATGCTGGTCGTAGAGTTCACGCGAGCCCTGGACCCCTCGACAGGCTCGGGGACCGGGGAGTTTTGCAAGACGCTCAGCGATTGCCTGCCCGACGGCATGGAGGTCATCGGACTTGAACCGAACGCTTCGCCGAAGGTGCCCACCGTCACCGACGTGTTGTACCGCATGGAAAAGGGATTTTCGGGAGGAGCCGCCGCCCTGGAACAGGGCCTGGAACGCTTCCGCAACGGGCTCGTCGCGCAGGGACTGCACCGCGACAAGCCCCTGGACCCGCAGGCCGAGATCCTCGAGGCCACCCTGCGCGACGGCGACCTGTGCCTGCGCCTGCGCGCCCACGAGAGCGGCGCCACCGTCAGCCCCTACGCGCTCTTCGGCCTCGTCCTCGGCATGGATGCCGAGGACGTGCGCTCCGAGCCGCTCATCAAGGAAGACTTCACCTTGGTCGAGCGTCCCGCGCCCGGCCCTTCGCATATGCCCAAGACCCCGGGATCGATTTCTTCCCGGAAGGCGCTGGAAGCGCAGGCTGAATCCGACGCCATCGAAACCCGGACGGGCGACCCGGCGGGTCGCCCCACCCACGGATAAATCATGACAGACGCAACCCCCGCGATCCTGGACGCCGAACATCTCCCGGAAACCCTGAAGCGGCTGGACGACCTCATCGGCCGCACCGAAAACATCGAGCGCCTGCGCAGCGGCCTCGGCATGCGCCTCGCGCTGTCGATGGCCCAGGAGCTGCGCGAACACAAGGACCTGGGCACCGACACCGCCGCGTTGGTCGCGGGATGGGTCGAGCGCTTCGGTCAGGACAGCGTCGACGCGGCGGTCGCCATCGCCCGCGAGTTCCTGATTCGCCCGGATGAGCTCGCGAAGGAATTCGCCATGCGCCTCAACACGGTCACGCCCAAGGGTTCTTCCGACGCGGAAGGGGACGCGGCATGAGGATCAATCGTTATCTGGCCCAGTGCGGGCTCGGCAGCCGCCGCTCGGTCGAGGACCTGATCCATTTCGGCCGCGTCACGGTCAACGGGGTAAAGCCGGAACTCGGCACCCAGGTCGCCGAGGGCGACGACGTGCAGCTCGACGGAAAGTCGCTCAAGCCGGCGGCGGTTTTCACCTACCTGATTTTCAACAAGCCGCCCGGGTACCTGTGCTCGCGCGGCGACACGCATGATCGCCCCACGGTGTACGATCTCCTTCCCGAAGAGCATCAATCCCTGCATTACGTGGGCCGCCTGGACATGGACAGCCGCGGGCTGCTGTTCTTCACCAACGACGGGGACCTCACCCTCAAGCTGACGCACCCGAGCCAAGGCGTGCTGCGTTCCTACGCCGTGCGGACCAAGAACCCCCTGTCCGAAGAGGACGTGCTGGATCTGCTGGGCGGCATCGAAGTCGAGCCCGGCGTGGTGTTCCGCGCCGCCGAGGTCGAACCGACCCAAACCGGATACCGGCTGAGCCTGCGCGAAGGAAAAAAGCGCGAAATCCGGCGCCTCCTCCATGCGCTGCACCATCACGTCACGGACCTCAAGCGCATCGCCTTCGGGGGCGTGCGCCTCGGGGATTTGCCGGAAGGCAAGTGGCGCAAGATGACCGAGGAAGAAGTCGAAACGCTCAAGGGGGAATAAGACTCAAAAGGATCGATTCGCCGGCGTGAGGACAAGCGAGGCCAGGCGCCCGACGCAGTCGTACTGGTAGTACGACGAGGAAGGGCAACGCCGCATCGCGCAGTCCGCAACCCGGCTAATCGATCCTTTTCATCCAGATGTTGCGGAAGCGCACATCCCCCGTCTCGACCTGCAGCTTCAATCCCTGCGGCGTCGAATCCACCGGTTCGCCGCTGGTGTTCCGCAATCCCGTCGCCGCGCCCTTGACCGCGCGGTCGTCGTGCACCTTCACTCCATTCCACCATACCGTCATCCGCGCGGGCGCGACGATCTTCCCGCTCTTCCATCGGGCCGCGCGAAAATCGATGTCGTAGGCCTGCCATTTTCCGTTCGCGCGGCCGGGATTCGAGGCGGGCGCGTATTCATTCACGATCGACCCCATCGCGTGCGGGTCCCGGATTGGCGCGCGCAGGGGCGTCGACAGGATCTGCACCTCGTAGCGGTTCTGGACGTACACCCCGCTGTTGGAATAGTGCCGCGCGGCGCGGTCGCCAGGGTAATCGGCGGCGGTGTCGGGATTCTCCGGGTCGTACGGATCGTGCCGCCCCATGGCGACCCACTCGACGTGCAGCCGCGCGTCCCCGTGGTAATACTCCGGCCGCGCCTCGATGTCGTCGTACCCCCAGCGCCCTCCCTTGTCGTAAGGGGGCGCGGTCTTCCGCGCGGCGCGCAGCGTCACCCGGTTCGTGTCGCCCGGAAACTCCGGATCCGGCGAAATCTCGAATCCGGCCGGAGACGTATTGCGCGTGGAGGCCCGCCAGTTCTCGCCCGCGTGTCCCTGGGGCCAATCGCGCCAGTCCACCCACTTCGCGTGCAGCTCCGCGCGCGCCGCGCCGGGCCCTTGCGTGCCGTCGAAAAGCACGATGGCGCCCGCGGGCGGCCCGGCCCCCACATCCCTCCCGGCGTCGGAATGAGGAGCGGAATGGGCGCAGCCCCAAAGTATTCCAGAACACACGATGGCGAGGGTCCTACTCATACCCGTAATCTACCCGGAACTCCATAAAAAAGCGGCCCGGGATAATCCGAAGCCGCCTTGAAGCTTAAAGTGGGGCGTTTGCGTTGCTACCAACTACCAACCCCCAACTCTTCTTATCCCTGCTCCAGCTCCAGCGTCTTGGTGATCGCATCGCACACCTCGGCCGGGCCGAAGTACTGGATCGGGCCGGGAAACAGATAGGCGTCCTCGACCTCCCAGGCATCGCGGTTCTTCACGAGCTCCAGGAAGGCCGGGCTGTCGAGCTCGACGAGGGCCTTCTGGATCACGGGCTTGAGCTTGCCGTGGCGCGGCTCCATGTTGAACAGCATCGTGATCGGGATGCCCCCCGCGAGCCAGTTGGCGGGACCCTTCGAGAGGTTGCGGATCGAGGCCATATAGCCCGTCTTGCCGGCCTGGATGAGCACGGCCGCCACGGAACCGAGCCCGTAGCAATAGTCCGCGTCGAAGTTCGACGGGGCGGCCGCGCGGCCCTCGTACCCGAAGAAGTGATGCTGCGGCGAGAACTTGCCGCCCTTCGCCTTGTAATCGGCGTCGCCCTTGAGCTTCGCCGCCACGATCTCGGAGAGCAGCTTCTCGGTCTCGATCAGGGAAACCTGCACGTTACCGTGGGGGTCGCGGTCGAGCAGGAGCTGCGACTGGATCGACGCCGGCAGGGCCTTGAACGTCGCCGCGTTCCCGGCGTTCAGCCAGCCCGCCAGCGTCGCGATCTTGTCCGCGGTGGCCTCCAGCTGGCCGAACTCGGCCTCTTTCTCCGCCAGCAGGTGGTTGACCTCGGCGATCAGCGCCTTGATGGCGGGAATGAACTCGACCAGGCCTTCGGGGATGAGCGCCACGCCGTAGTTCTTGCCCAGCGCCGCGCGCGCCTTGATCGGCCGGATCACGAGCTCCACCACCTGGTCCAGGGTCATCTTCTTCGCCTCGATCTCCTCGGAGATCAGCGTCACGTTGGCGTGCGTCTGCAGGCCCGCCTCGAGGGTGATGTGGCTCGCGGAGCGGCCCATCAGCTTGATGAAATGCCAATACTTGCGCGCCGAGCGCGCGTCGCGCGCGATGTTGCCGATCAGCTCCGAGTAGGTCTTGACCGCCGTGTCGAAACCGAACGAGGTCGGGATCTGCGCGTTCTTGAGGTCCCCGTCGATGGTCTTGGGCACACCCACCACCGAAGTCTTCAGGCCCTTGGCCAGGAAATACTCCGCCAGCACGGCCGCGTTGGTGTTGGAGTCGTCGCCGCCGATGATCACCACCGCGTCGAGCCCGAGCTTGCGGATCACCTCGATGCAGCGGTCGAATTGTTCCGGGGTCTCCAGCTTCGTGCGCCCCGACCCGATGATGTCGAATCCGCCGGTGTTGCGGTAGGCGTCCATCAGCCCGGGAGTGATGATGTCGTACTGGCCCGCCTCGAGGCCGCCCGGGCCGCCGCTGAAGCCGAACACCTGGCTGTCCGGGTGGATCGCGCGGATGGAATCGAAAATGCCCGCGATGACGTTATGCCCGCCCGGGGCCTGGCCGCCGGAGAGAACCACGCCGACCTTTAAAGGGGTCGCCGGATTCGGCGAAGCGCCTCCGGCCGCGAAGTCGATCAGCGGCAATCCATACGTGTTCGGGAAGGCCGCCTGGATGGCCTTCTTGTCCTTCACCGGCTCCGTCGCCGCGCCGGTCTTGAGCGTCACGCGGTTCGCGCCCTGCGCCAGCGCCGGGGGAAGTTTGGGTTTATAAGCCTTGCGTTGCTGGTCCAGGGCCGAAAGCTGCTTCACGGAAACTCCAATAAATACGGGTGTGAGAAAGGGCAAATTTAATTTGCGAGAATAGGGGGCCAAAGCCCTTGGGGTCGTCCTTGAACCGGGCCCTGACGGGCTTTGGGCGGCTTCGCCGCGATAAAACAAACCCTTGAAGCTCGAAATGCCCCGTTTCGCATGATTTCGTCCCCTAACCGCTTGAATGGATTGACGTTAACGGGTCATCGTTTTACCTTAGCGCCCCTGTTCGGGACGTGGCTCAGTCTGGTAGAGTACTTGAATGGGGTTCAAGTGGTCGTGGGTTCGAATCCCGCCGTCCCGACCATCCCCCCCTCTTTTTAACATCCGCTCGCCTTACATTTGCTCCGAATAATTCGGAGACAGACGTGAACCCACGATTCGCCGCCTTGGGGGCGCTTGCCATTGCCTTGCTTCTCGCCGGATGCGCGAGCGCCTTCAAGCCCGTCCACCGCGAGGCCCTGGACTACGTTCCGGCGGCCGACAGCGCGGGCCTGCCGCTGCAGTATCGCGTTGACGTTCTGGACGAATCCTCCAACGTCCATTACGCCGAGATGGCCCGCCTGTACGGGTTCCGGTTCATGGCCGTCAAGGTGACGAACACCCGGGATCGGCCCCTGTCCCTGAAAACCGACGTCACCTATCACGCCGGCGATCGAACCCTCCGGCCGCTGTCGATCGACTCGACGCTTCCGCTCCTGCGCCAAAAGACGGGCGCCTACGCTTTCTATCTGCTGTTGATGCCGGTCAACGTGCAGAAAAAGGAACTGAAATGCGACGGCTACGGCTGCGGGGAAAGCGCCTTCATCCCCGTGGGGTTGATCCTGGGGCCCGTCTTCGCCCTCTGGAACATGGCCGTTTCCAGCGGCGCCAACAACGCGTTCGCCGAGGAGTTCGCGGGAAACGATCTGTCCGGGAAGGTCCTTCGGCCGGGCGAACGCGCGACGGGTTACCTGGCGTTCCACGATACCGCGACCGCCCCCCTTTCCATCCGGCCCCGTTAAGCGCTTCCGGAACCGTCCGGACCGGGCGGTTTTTTCTTCCTTTCTCTCCTAACCCCCGGTACGGAGAACTTCATGCGGCCCATTTCACGTGGAATCTCTCGTCTTCCTTTGCTCGTTCTCCTGGGGCTTGTCGCCTGCGACAGCGGCAACGATCCCTCCGGCCCGGTCGACGTTCCCGTCGTTTCCCTCGAGGCCTCTCCCGCCGCGGATACGCTGTCCGCGGGTGACACGTTGCGCGTGACCGCCCTTGCGCGGGACGCGGGGGGAAACGTTCTCGTCCGCCCCGTTTCCTGGAACAGTCTCGCCCCGTCCATCGCGACCGTTGATACCACGGGCCTTGTGACCGCCCTCGCCCCCGGCGACGCGTTGATCGTCGCCACGGCGGAGGGAATCGCCGACAGTGTGCGCCTGCACGTTTCCGCGCCGGCTCCGGCGTGCGACAGTGATCCCGGCAATGGCGCCACGATCGTCGCCGGGCCTTCCGCGCCCAATCCTTCGCAGGGCGACAACGACACCGTGTTCCGCGGTTTTTTGGTCGACCCGCTGGACCCGATGATTCTTTATCTGGGAACGGAGCGCAACGGCATTCTCCGGAGCGCCGACGGCGGCGCCACCTGGACACGCCTGCGCCAAGGTCTGCGCTGGAATGACGTGGGCTATCCTGAAATCTGGAGCTTGGCGATCAACCCCGCCGACCGCACGAAGCTGTTCGCCGCAACGACGGACTCCCCCGGCCCGCTGACGGGGCCCTACCCCAGCGCCAACGCCGGCCTCTATTCCAGCGACAATTCCGGCGCGGCCTGGACGCGCCGCAACTGCGGCCTCACGAACGCCAAGGCCTCGTTCGTCCTGTATGTGCCGGGCGCGGTCCCGGGCGGACAAACCTTGGTCGCTTCGGTGCAGGCCGGCGCGCCCAGCTTCTCCAACCCCCCCGCCGCCTATTATACCGGCGGACTCTTCCGCAGCACCGACGGCGGCTCCGCCTGGACGCGCGCCGCCGCGCCCGCCGCCGCGGATTCGATGGAGTACTGGCAAATCCTGGCCCGCGGCTCGAAGCTGTTCACCTTCGCCTTCCGCGACGCCGATCTGTCGAAGAACGTGGGTTTTCTCCAGAGCCTCGACGGCGGCGCGAGCTGGACAACCTTCGCCCCCTCCGTCCGCACGAAGCGCTACTATACCTGGGCCGCCAGCGCGAGCGGCGACACCTTGCTCGCCGCCGAACGCGACGGGTTCACGATTGACCGCTCCACGAATGGCGGCGCCACCTGGACCGCGCTGCCGATGGATGGCATGCAGGGAGTCGTTTCCCTGGTGGCGCTGTCCCCGGCGAATTCCCGTCACGTGCTGTATGCAAGCGGCGCCGACAAGCTGTTGCGCTCCACCGACGGCATGGTCAATTTCACCGTGGTGCTGAGCACGCTGGACATCATCCAGGGAATCGTCTTCGCGCCCTCGGCACCCGATACTTACAGCCGGGGGCGCGCGACCGGCGCTTGGGCGGTACATTGAAAGCAGGAGGTTTTCCCATGAACCGTCATCTAGGCCTCTCCCTGCTGCTCCTTTCCGTTCTACCTGCCAGAGCGGTTGTCTCCCTTTTGCGCGACACCGTGGATACGCGGACCGCGACCCCCGCTACGGGTCCGATGGTGACATTCAACCCGGCGATCCCGTTCGTGCCCAATCTCGGAAGCGACTCTCTCCGCGTGGATTCGGTTACCGTGCGCGCGGTGAGGATCGGTCAGCAGGCGCAGCTCCACTTTCGGCTGGGTCGCATCAAGCCGGGCGCCAGCGCCTCTTCCTCCGACCGCTCCTTCGAGGCGTGGCATAGCCAAGGAAACGGCTTCTCTTTCTCCCAAAGCACGCGCTTCGCGATCGGCCCCATGGACACGGCGAGGTTGCTGGCGGCGGGATTCGACTGGTGCATTTTTTGTCCCGTCGTCAAGCGCGCGGCGGTGCTGGCCCTCGGGGATACGCTCAAGGCGTGGGTGATATTCCATGGCGGCGGTCAGAAGGACAGCGCCTTCTTCCTGAGCGTGGAAAGGGTCCCGACCAGCCTTGCGCCCTGGTTCGCGGCGCCGTCCGTTTCTTCCGGATTCCGTTTTTACGACCCCCTCGGTCGCGCGGTGGAACGGCGCCGGATCAGCCTTCCGGCCTTGCCCGCATCCAGCCGCTAGAAATCCGCCTTGCGCAGCTAGCCGGAAGCGTCGGCGCTTGCTAGAACTTTTCCCGTACTTTCACGGGAACCCGTTATGAAAACCGACCTCTATACCTTCGTGCACAAGGCCCATCGCCTCCGCTTGTTTCATTTGTCGACGGAGATCGCGCGCGCCGATCCGGGCGAACCGGGCACGATCCGCGACCTGCTGGACCAGGAGATCGGACACTTGCGCGACCACGCCGCCATCGAGGAGCATTACATCCATCCGCTTTACCGCAAGGTGGACCCGGAGCGCGCGGCGGAACTCGAGCGGGAGCACCGCGACTTGGAGAAAGAGATCGGGACCCTTGAGGGGCTCCGGGACGCGGGCGAATGGAAACTCCTGCACCGCGCCTACAACGGCTTCCTGGGCCGCTACCTGGTGCACCTCGAGGAGGAAGAGCGGGCGCAGGAGGATATTCTGTGGGTGCGCTGCTCGGACGAGGAGCTCGCCGAAGTGTTCGGGCGCTTCCAGCGAGAACGCGCTCCCGAGAAACTGCGCGACGACCTGGAACTCTTCCTGCCTGCGCTCAGCGCCCCGGAGCTCACGGGGATGTTCACGGGCATGAAGCTGCGCGCGCCGGATTATGTGTTCCAGTTCGCGCAAGGCCTGGCGGAACAGATGACGAAACCCGCGATCTGGGCCAAGGTGCGGAAGGCCATCGCTTGACGCCAATTTCTAAATTGGGCGGCGAAGGAGATTCCATGCCGTCTATCCGTATCGTATTCCTGATCGCCGCAACCCTCGCCGCTCCCGCGGCCGCCGCCCCGTTCACGCTCCTGCGCGACACCATCGACGTGCGCGCGACCACGGTGCAGACGTTCCCTTCGACCGACTTCCTCGTCAACCCCACCATCGACACGCTGCGGATTGATTCCGTGTCGGTGCGCCTCGTCAAGCCCGCCGTCTATGACGGCCAGCTGCAAATTTATCTGATCGAAGGGTCCTATCCCGATTATTCCTTGTTCCACGGCTTTGTCGCCCTGAACCAGGGCGGGAAATTCCGGTTCACGCAGGAAACCCGCTTCTTCGTGATCCCGCACGCCACGGCGCGCATGGTCCAGACGGCATTCGACGGCTGCCCCTCCTGCCAACCGGCGAAGCGCCAGGCTTCGTCGTCCGCATCGGCTATCGGAGACACGCTCAAGGCCATGGTGACCTTCCATTCGGGCAACAATCGGGACAGCGTATTGTTCCTCAGCGTGGAAAGGTACCCTGCGGCATTGA
>JAJNBB010000015.1 GCA_021155885.1 Fibrobacteria bacterium
GTCGACATTCAGGGCTTCCCCGCGGATCTTGATGTCCCAGTCATTCCGCAGATTGGTGTCCTTGGGATTGAACAGCTGAATCCAGACGGAATCGTTCGGACCGGCGACGGCGGAGACAGAAAGGAAGGCGGACGCCGCGAAGGCGATCAGGCCGGTGCGGATTTTGGCCGATTTGGAGAGAATAGCGGGCATGGTTGGACCTTTTGGAGAGGATACTGAAAGAATATAGGGCGGGCAGGTTCCAACAAGGCATGGAAACTGGGGTTTTATGCGTATTTTGACAGAAAATCCTACAAATTGCGGAAAAATTACCAGGTGTCCCGCGCGTCGGGTGCAAATCCCCAAAAGGTTCCAAAATCCCGATTTACCTTTCCCGATACTATGGAAATTCGCTTGGGAATCGTGGGTCTGGGTACCGTCGGGCAGGGCGTTCTGGAATTGCTGGAGCGTCAAGGGGCGTTCTATTCGAAGTCCTTGGGACTTGATTTCCGTATTACGGCCGTTTGCGCCCGCGGAGAAAAAGCGCTGGCGCGGGTCGCCGATCCCGCCTGTTTTAAAACGCAGGATCCCCTCGCGGTCGCCAATCACCCCGAAGTGGATGTGTTCGTGGAGTTGGCCGGAGGAGAGGACGCGCCCAAGGCGTGGGTCGAGGCGGCGCTGAAATCCGGAAAGCACGTCGTCACCGCCAACAAGGCGCTGCTCGCGAAGCATGGCGCCGAGCTTTTTCCCCTCGCCGCCGCCCGGGGCCGGCAGCTGCTTTTCGAGGCCGCCGTGGGCGGCGGCATCCCCATCGTGCGGACCCTGCAGGAGAGCCTTATCGGCAACGACATCGAGGGGCTCGCCTGCATCATCAACGGGACCTGCAACTACATCCTGACGCAGATGGCGGTGAACAAGGAGTCGTTCGCCGACGCCCTGGCCGACGCGCAGCGCCTGGGTTACGCCGAGGCCGATCCCACCTTCGACATCGACGGGTGGGACGCTCTGCACAAGGTCTCGCTGCTGGCCTCGCTGGCGCACGGGAAGTACGTGGACTACCGCCGCCTTACGGCGGAGGGCATCCGCAACGTGAGCGCGCTCGACATTCGCATGGCGGAGGAGCTCGGTTACGAGGTCAAGCTGCTCGGCGTGGTCGAGCGCGCGCCCTCCGGTGAAAGCGCGGGCCGCATCCTCGCGGCGGTCTATCCGGTGCTGCTCGAGCGCGCGCACCAGCTCGCCTCGGTGCAGGGCGTGCTGAACGCGGTGTACCTCAAGACTTCCGCCGCCGGCCCGCTGCTGCTGACCGGCGCGGGCGCGGGCAAGCTGCCGACCGCGAGCTCGGTGCTTTCGGACCTGATCGTGGCCGCGCGCTGCGACGCCTCGTCCTCCGCGGGAGCCAACGCCTTCTTCTCCGCCGGCAACGCGGCCGACCTGCTTTCGATCGACGAGCTGGAGACCGAGTTTTACCTCCGCCTGACGGCGGTGGACAGGCCCGGCGTGCTGAGCAAGGTGACCGGTATTCTCGGGGACCACGGGATTTCCATTCGCGCGCTGAGCCAGAAACCGGAGCATGACGCCGAAAACGTGCCGGTGATCATTCTGACGCACACGGCGAAGAACCTGGACGTCATGCGCGCGCTGGCCGAAATCGACGCCCTGGACATCATCCGGGACCGCACCCGGGTCCTCCGCTTCTATAAATGAGGACGGGCGCCCTTCCGGCCGCGGTGATCCACCGCAGGCTGCGCGTCCGCGGCTTCCGCAATCTCACCGAGGAGCAGGCGCGCTCGATCGAGACGTGGATGCGCCTCAACCCGGCGGTGCACGCGCTGCTTTTCATGGTCTGCGGCGTCACGGGTTCGGTCCCCGGCCTCATCACGCTCGCCGGATTCTTCCTGATCGGCATCCTGTCCTCCGTGCATCCCTTCGAGCTGTTCTACACCGAGATCATCCGCCCGCTGGAGCATGCCCCCGAGATGCCCCCGAGCCCCCCGCTGCGCCGGGCGGTGTTCGGGATCGGGTTGGCCGGCTCGCTCGGGGCCGCGTGGGCCTTCTCCGCGGATTTCAAGACGCCGGGATATTTGATAACCGGGGTCATGACCGCCTCGACGGCCTTCCTCGCCCTCACCCATATTTGCGTTCCCTCCGCCCTTTTCAGATTGATGCGATTAGGTATCCTGGGGCTGCGCCGCTCTTCCCGGACCCCGGCCTTTCCAAAGCGGAAGAATAGTACGGAGGAATCATGCAAGAATTAAACCTTTGGGCTGTCCTGGTCGCCGCCCTGTCGAGCTTCGCTTCGGGCGGCCTGTGGTTTTCGCCCTTGGCCTTCGGCAGACTCCAGGCCCGGGAAATGCTCGCGCGAGGAAGCGCCCCGCCTCCCGCGACGCCCGCCGTGATCGCGGTAAGTTTCCTGCTTACCCTGGTGGAGGCGTTGGCCTTTGCATGGCTGGTGGGAGCCTCCGGCTTTCAGAAATCGATGACCCTTGGCCTGGTGGTGGGCGGATGCTTTGCGGCCACTTCCACGGCCATCAATTACCTATACACCGGCCGCGGAGTGCGCCTCACGATGGTGGATGGGGGTTATCATCTTGTCCGGTTCCTTGTGTACGGATTGGTGTTGGGTCTATGGCGACCGACTTAAAAGCCTTCCCGGGCGCATTGCGGAGGCGCATCGAGGTCCAGGGTTTTACGGGGTTTTCCGACGAGGATCTCCTTGAACTGGACCCCTGGCTGCGCTTCACGCCGTTTTTGAGCGGGCTTATCTCCGTTCTCAGCACGTTCATGGGCGCCTATTATCTCCTTTTCGGCCTGGCCGTGTTTTTTCTTCTGGGCGCGGCGTTTCCCCGCCACCCTTTCGACGTTTTCTACAACGGGTTCATCCGTTCGCTGGAAAATTCTCCCCGACTTCCGGTTTCTCCGGTGCGTCGGAGGATCGTTTATGGGATCCTCGCGGTCCTTTCATTCATCGCGGCGCTTTGCTTCATCACGGGTCACCGGTCTTGGGGTACGTCGCTCGGCTGGCTGTTATCCGGTTACCTGGCCTTGATGGCGGCCCAACAGATTTGCATGATCTCCGAGGCCCTGCACAAAGTTTGCGGCGCCCGACGCGCGCATAATCCGTGATCTCCTCTCGCGCTTCCCGTCCTGCGGGACCCGTTTCCGCCCTGCGCGTGGGCGTCGTCGGCACGGGCTTCGTGGCGCGGCGCGCGCATATTCCCGCCTGGAACGCGCTGCCCGGCGCGCGCGTCACGGCGCTGTGCGACATCGACGCCGCCGCCCTGGAGGCCGCGGGACGCGCGGTTCCCGGCGCGGCGCGCTTCGCCGACTACCGCGCCCTGCTCGACGCGGACCTGGACGCGGTTTCGATATGCGCCTCGAACGCCGCCCATTTTCCCGTGGCCCTCGCGGCGCTCCATGCGGGCAAGCATGTGTTGTGCGAAAAGCCCCTGGGGATCTCCGCGGCCGAGATCGTCTCGCTGGGAGAAGTCGCGGACGCGCGCGGCCTGGTGCTGATGGCGCAGCACCAGCTGCGCTTCGCCGGCCCCGCCCGGGCGGCGCGCGCCTGCGTGCTCGCGGGCAAGGTGGGAAGAGTTTACCACGCGCGCGCGCGCGCGTTGCGGCGCGACCGGGCGCCCACCTTGCCGGGCCTCATCGAGCGCGATCTCGCCGGCGGCGGGGCCATACTCGACCTCGGCGTACACGCCCTCGACATGGCCCTGTGGCTGATGGACTTTCCGCGCGCTGCGCGCGTTTCCGGCTCGGTCGGCGTGAATTTCGCCCGGGGCGGCCGCATCGCGGGCCATTGGGGCGAATGGGACCGGTCCCGCTTCTCGGTGGAGGATTTCGGGACCGGCCTCGTGCATTTCGAGAACGGGTCCACATTGATGCTGGAGTGCGCCTGGCTCGGCCACCATGGCGAGGAAGGCCTCGGCTGCGAACTGTTCGGCGAGGCGGGAAACCTGCGCTGGCCCTCGGGGGAACTCTTTTCCCAAGGCGCGTCCTTCACCCGGGAATCGCTCGGCGCGCCGGGCGTGGAGGAGCCCCACGCGGCGGCCGTGCGCGCGTTCCATCGGGCCGTGACCGAAGGCGGGGAATCACCGGTTCCCTGGCGCGAGGCCGCGGCCTCGCTCGCGATCCTCGAAGCCTTGTACGCGTCCGCTCGCGAGGGGCGTGAGATGCGGGTCGAATCAACCCCCTGAAAATCCGTTCAGGCGGTCAGGGATTCAGCTTCGGGTTTCCCTTGTGCCGGTCCGCGTCGCGGGCGGTTTTCTTCTCCAGGTTCCGCTCCACGGCGGTGGTGAGGTTCACGCCGGTCTGGTTGGCCAGGCAGATCAACACGAAAAGGATGTCGGCCATTTCATCGCCGAGATCGCGCCCTTCATCCGATTTCTTGAAGCTCTGGTCCCCGTACGTGCGCGCCATCAGGCGCGCCAGCTCGCCGACCTCCTCCATCAGGATGGCCGTGTTGGTGAGCTCCGAAAAGTACCGGACGCCGTGCGTGCGAATCCAGGTGTCTACGGTTTGCTGGGCTTCTTCCAGGGTCATGCGTCCGTCCGGGGTAGGGGGGATTATCCGCCCAGAATATAGCGATCGCGCGAAGTCCGGCCTCCGGGTCGCGCAGTCACAAGGAGCTAGTTTTCCGGGCCGATGTACGACGTCGTCCTCACCTGCAATTATTCCCCCTGGTCCTCGTACCGTGGCGGGGGCCAGAAATCCACGCACATGGTGGCGACGGCCCTCGCGGCCTTGGGCAAGCGGGTGTGCGTGGTCTACAGCAAGGGGCCGTTCGAACGCGTCCCGGTGCCCCCGGGACTTCCCTACGACGTGGCCTGGGCGTTTTTCTTCGCGGCCAGGCCCGGCATCTCCTCGCCCCTGCGCTTTCTCAACGGGATCCCCTTTTACTTCAAGGCGCGCGCCCTGGTCCGCCAGGGCGGCGGGACGGCGCTCGTGCTGCACGGGAACGGCGACGAGGCCTCGCTGTTCGGCTACGTGCGCGGGAAAAGGAAATTCGTCTACAGCCACCGTTACCCCGGCTTCGAGTCGTTCATGTTCCGGACGCAGTGGGGAACGTGGAAGACGCGTTTGGGGGTGTTCTTCCGCGAGCCCCGCTTCGCCGCGTTCGCCCTGGCGCTGCGCGGCGCCGACGTGGTGACCTGCACCAGCGCGTCGTCGGCGGGCCAGTTGCGCGCCTGCTTCCAGGTTCCGGACGAAAAGATCCGCGTGATCCCGAACGGCATCGACCCCGCGTTCCTGGAGGCCCCGCCTCCCGGCGCGGACGCGCGCGGCATCGTGTACTACGGGCGCCTGACGCGCGCCAAGGGCGTGGACACCCTGCTGAACGCCTATGCCGGCCTTCCCGGGGCGACCCAAAGGCTTCACCCGCTCACCGTGATCGGCGACGGGCCCTACGCCGCGGAGTTGCGCGCGCTCGCGGCGCGGCTAGGAGTCGAAGCACGCTGGATCCCCTGGCTCGACTCCGCGGAGCTGGCGCGCGCGATCACGGAGCACCGCCTCGCCGCGCTCCCCTCGCGCGAGGAGTCCTTCGGCAACACCATGCTGGAAACCCTCGCGACGGGGCAGGCGCTGGTGACCGCGCGCGCGGGGTCGATTCCGGAGGTCGTGGGGGACCAGGCCGAGCTCGTGCCCCCCGACGACCCGGAGGCGCTGCGCGCGGCGATCGCGCGCGCGCTCGCCGCGCCGCACGACCCGGAGCGGGCCGCCGCCCGGCGGGAGTACGTGCGCGCGCGCTTCTCCTGGGAGAGCACGGCGAGGGCGTTCCTGGAATTGTACGGGGGCTAAACGCCCAGGACGCGGGCGACGTGCGCGACGATGCGCTCGCTCGCCTTGCCGTCGCCATAGGGATTTCCCGCCCGCCCCATGCGGGTTCTCTCGGCGGGATCGGCCAGCAGGCGCCGGGTTTCGCGCGCGATGTCCGCGGGGCCGGTTCCCACCAGCTTCACCACCCCGGTGAGGACGGCCTCGGGGCGCTCCGTCTCGTTGCGCAGCACCAGCACGGGAATGCCGAGCGTGGGCGCCTCTTCCTGCACGCCGCCCGAATCGGTGAGGATGAGGTAGGCGCGCTTCATCAATTGGGCGAACTCGAAGTAATCCATGGGCGCGATGAGCCGGATGTTCGGGACGTCTCCCAGAATGCGGCGCGCGGGTTCCTGCACGTTCGGGTTCAAATGGACGGGGTACACCCATTCCGTGTCCGGATGCTCTTCGGCCAGCGCGCGGATGGCGTGGAACACGCCTTCCAAAGTGGCGCCGAAGCTTTCGCGGCGGTGCAGCGTCACGAGCACGAGTTTCTTCCCGCCTTCGGCCTTGCCGGAAACGGACGCGTCTTCTTCCCGGCCGACCGTGTGCAGCAAGGCGTCCACGCCCGTGTTGCCGGTCACCAGGATCTGGTCGGAGGAGGTTCCTTCCCGCAGCAGGTTTTCGCGGTTGGATGCCGTGGGACAAAAATGCCAGTCGGCGCACACCGAAATCATGCGCCGGTTGATTTCCTCGGGGAAGGGAAAGTATTTGTTGTCGGTGCGCAAACCGGCTTCGACGTGCCCCACGGGAATTTTCGCGTAGAACGCCGAGAGCGCTCCCAGAAAGGCCGTGGTGGTGTCGCCCTGCACGAGCAGGAAATCGGGGCGCCCCGTGCCCGTCAACGCCTGCTCGAAGGCCGCCAGGGCCTTGCTGCTGAGGCGAAAGAGGGACTGGTTGGGCTCCATCAGGTCCATTTCGTGATCGACCTGGATCCGGAACCTTTCCAGGATGGGTTCCAGCATCTGGCGGTGCTGCCCGGTGGAAATCACCTGCACGTCGAGGCCGGGATGGCGCTTCAACTCCAGGACGACCGTCGCCATCTTGATGGCTTCGGGCCGGGTTCCGAACACGACGGCGACGACGGGTTTTTTCACGCTCATGCGGTTTCCTTTTCCCGGCGCGCCCGGGCCAATGTCGATGCGTACGCCTCGAGGGTGCGGTCCGCGCAGCGCTTCCAGGAGAAGTTCTCCGTGACGCCCTGGCGCGCGTGGGCGCCCATTTTAGGAATGGACGCGGGATTCGAAAACACCTCCACCAGGATTTCCCCGAGGCGGCGGTGATCTTCCACCGGGAACAGCCGGCCGTTCACGCCCTCGAACACGAATTCCGGAATTCCGCCCACGCGGCTGCCGAGCACGGGCAGCCCGCAGGCCATCGCTTCGAGCCCGGCCAGCGATACGGCCTCGGCGCGCGAGGGCAGCGCCGCGACGTCGGCGAGGCGCAGGTGCGGGGTCATGGCGGCGCGCGGCTGGCTGCCGCAGAAAACCACGCGTCCCGTAACGTCCAAGTTACCCGCCAGCGCCTGCAGCTCCGGTCTTTGCTCGCCGTCGCCGACCAGCAGGACCTTCAGGCGCGGCAACGCCTCTTTCGCCTCCGCGACGGCGCGCACCAGGACGTCCACGCCGTTTTTCGGATCGAGGCGCCGGGGCACGACCACCACGTTGTCCCCGGGTTCCAGCCCGTAGGCCCGCATGAGGGCGGGATCGCGGGGACCGGGCGAAAAGTCGTCGGTGTTGACCCCGTTCGGGATGTAATGCAGCCGCTCGCGGGGATAACGGGCTTCCACGGATTTTTCCAGAAGCTCCGTCGAGGGGGTCAGGATGGTGTCCGCGAGCCCCAGCATGAAGGGCATCTGGAACCTGCGGCGCCAGGACGTTTTCATGCGACGGAGGAAGCCGGAACTGTGGTTGGTGAAGACGCGCGGCAGGCCGCGCGCGGCGAGGCGAACTCCCCAGGGTTCCCAGGCCAGGTTGTGCCAGTGCACGAGGTCGTAGCGTTCGCGCGCGAGTTGGCGGCGGATGTCCAGGTAAACGCGCGCCGTGTTGACGAGGTAGCCCGGATGGTTTCGCCTGAAAGGGCGGTTCACCAGCAGGCGCGCGCCCGCGGGCAGGGGGGGCACGGGCTGGCCGGCCAGCAAGTGGGAGTGTCCCGCGATGAGATCCACCTGATGGCCGGCCAGGGCGAGTTCCCGCACCAGCTCATACACGTGCGCGGCGATGCCTCCGGGATTCGGCAGATAATCGTCGCTTACCATCAGGATTTTCAAGTTCGCATCTCCGTTTCCCTTTTCAGAAACCCGCGCCAGGCGCGCCTAAAATACATCCAGTAGGTAATTCCCGCTCCCAGGAACAGCGCGAGGCTTCCGGCCAGCGGCGGCCGCCACAGCAAAAAAACCAGCGCGGGAGCCGCGAAGATAGCGGCTTCGATCGCCGTGGAGGCGAAGTACGGGCGCTGGAAGATCCAGGTCTTGAGCCGCCAGCGCAACACGGCCATGCAGAACAGCGCGCTCAGGAAGTACGAGAGCCCGGTCGCGACGGCGGCGCCTTCCATGCCGTACAGCGGGATCAACAACGTGTTGAACCCGAAGGTGGAGGCGAAGAACAGGGCTTGCGCCATGGGGATGGCCCAGGTCTTCCCGAGGCCCATGAGAAGCTGGGTGGAAAACCCGAAGGGGGCGATGAGCAGCAGGGAGCCGAGGCTGATCAGCAAGGTGTAATGCCCCGTGGCGTAGGCCGGCGAAATCAGCCCCAGCAGCTCGCGCCCGAAGAAAAGCGCGGCGAAGAAAACCGGGATCTGGGCCGAGAGCACGATCCAGGTCACGTGGTTGAATTTTTGCCCGCCCTCGGCCGTCAGCTTTCTCCCCCCGCGCGAGAACACCGACAGCATGATCCCGTCGAAGCTTTGGCGCACCGATTTCAGGGTGTTCGCGATCATCACGATCACCGAATAGATTTCGACCGCCTGGAGACCGACGAAGCGGCCCAACAGCAGGATGTCCACGCGGTACGCGAGGCTCATGGCGAAATCGGTGCTGGCGAGCGGCATCGAAAAGCGAACCATGTCCCGGGGAACCTTGGCGCTTCCCGTCCACTCGCGCGGGCTCATGGGAAAGGCCCGCAGGAAGTAGAACAGCGAAAGCCCGAATCCCAGCAGGCTCCCGAAGAGATAGGGGACCGCGAGGCCGTAGGCCCGCAACGGGGTGAGGGAGAGCAGGGCCGCGGGGGCGAGGGTTCCCAGCGGCACGACGATGTTGCGCACGATGGCCTGCGGCAGCAGGCGGCGCTTGTTGAGCAGGGCCTGGAGCAGCAGCAAGGTGGCCGCCTGAAAGGGAACGGACGCGAGGTAGCAGGCGATGTTGAAGCCGGTGGCGCCCGGGGCGTCGTGGGCGAAGCCGCTCCAGCCGGGGAGCCATCCCAGCCAATGGGCTCCCGCGAGCAGCGCCAGCAAGATGCTGAGGAGCACCACGAAGTTCATGGCGCGCGAGAACACCCGTATGAAGGCGCCGTCGCCTTCGCGCTGCGCGTAAATCCACACGACGCCGCGGTCCATGCCCGCCGCGGCGAGCCGCGTCAGCAGCAGCAGGACGGATTCATAGTACTTGAAGAAGCCCCATTCTCCCCCCGCGTAGAGCTTGGCGCAGAGCAGCACCAGCAGCGGGCCCAGCACCTTGGAGGCGTTGTCCACCAGCATGAAGCGCGAGCCGGCGTGGATGAAGCTCCGGTCCGCGCGCAGCTGCTCCTGGACGCGCTCGCGCTCCAGGGCCGTTCCGCCGGCGGGGTCCTCCTCGAGGGAAAGGGGGGCCGGATCCTTCAAGCGGCGTTCCGTGCGTTCATCAAGGCCAGGTACTTGTCGCCCGTCGCTTCCCAGGTCAGGCCTTCCAGGATGCGCGCGCGCGCGCGGCGTCCCATGGCCTTCGCTTCTTCGGGATTCCGGAGGAGGCGCAGGAGCGCATCGGCGAGCGCGGGAACGTCCTCCTGCGGCACCAGCAGCCCGGTCTCGCCGTCGACCACCGCGTCGGCGATCCCGCCGGTGTTCGTCGCCACCGAGGGCACCTCGCAGCCGCCCGCCTCCAGGCACACGATGCCGAAGCCTTCCACGTCGCGGGGGCCTTGCCGGCTCGGCAGGGCGAAGAGGTCCGCCATGCGGTAGTGCTCCACCATTTCGTCGTCGGCGATCCGGCCCGCGAAGATCACGGCCCGTTCCACCCCGAGCTCCAGGGCCAGCGCGCGCAGGGCCTGTTCCTCGGGCCCGCGCCCCCCCAGCAGCAGCCGCGCGTCGGGAAGGCTTTCCAGCACGCGGGACAGGGCGCGGATCAGCAGGTCGTGGCCCTTGCGGCGGACGAGGCGCGAGATGGCGAGGATGAGGGGAGCGCCGCCCACGCCATAACGGTCGCGCAACCCGCCCGAGGATCCCGGGCGAAAGCGCATCGGGTCGACGCCGGGATGGATCAGCGCGACGCGGCCGCGCGGCCTTCCGATCCGCCGCAGCATGGCTTCGACCGGCGTGCTGATCGGGACCGCGACGTCCACGTTCCGGAAGGCCGCGCGGCACAGCAGGCCGTGAAAGGGAATCAGCACGCTGGTGAGGAGTTCGCGGCCGTACGCGGGGCAAAGGCTGAGATAGCGCCGGGCCGCGCGGGGGACGAGCAGCTGGGGAAGCGAGGACTGCCATTGCGCGAACAGCACGACGTCGTAGCCGCCCCGGCGCAGGAGGCCCGGCAGCTTGAAGAGAAGCGGAAGGAAAAGCCACGAGGAGTGGATGTTCACGCGCGTGACCTCGACCTCCGGCGGAAGCGGCGAGGGCGTTCCGGGCGCTCCGGGGCAGAGGACGCGCACGGTGTGGCCGCGCTTGTGAAAATGGGCCGCGAGCTCGAAGATGAAGGACTGGATGCCCCCGGTCACGGGCGGGAAATCCTGCGTGACGATCAGGATGCGCGAGGCGGACGATGGGGCGGGCATATTTACCGCAAAGGTAGTGAAATGGTTATTTTCCATGCCTTGAAATCCTCGAACCGGAACAACGCCGCAAGCGGCAAGGGGCGCGCCTCCGGGAAAAAGAAAAGCACTCCCCGACGCAATATTCTGGCGTGGGACCGCCATTGGATGCGCCGCTCCGGCAGGATCCGGGTCCCCCTTTGGCTCCATCGCGTGCTGGTGGCTTACGTCCGGTCCGGAGACGGCTGGGGATGGATCGTGGTCGCGTCGGCCCTCCTGCTCCTTTACCCGGTGGAACGCGCGCTGTGGCTCGTGAGCCAGGCCCTGACCGCGCTGTTTTTCAGCCTGCCGCTTTATTGGGTATTGAAATCCACCATTCGCCGCGCCCGGCCCTTCATGCTTTTCAAGTCGGTTCCGGCCCGGGTGCCCCCCCTGGACACTTACAGTTTTCCCTCGGGCCATACGATGAACAACATGGCGGTCGCCGCCTGTCTTGCGTTCAACCTTCCCTGGTTTTGGCCTTTGGCCGTGGCGATGCCCCTGGCCCTGGGACTGCTGCGCGTGCTCTACGGGGTCCATTTTCTGTCGGATATCGTGGGCGGGGCGGTATTGGGGTTGGCGGTGGCCTTCGCCTCCTACGCCCTGCACGCCTGGGTCACCGGCGTCTTTTTCTGAGAGTCGCGTTTTACCTTCGTTTACTGTATCTTAAAGCCACCCATGAACGGACGTTTCTTGCATAGGGTCCCCATGGTCTTGCTGGCCCTGGGTGCCTTTCTCACCGTGGACGCGGCCGTCAAAAAAGCCTCTTCCCAGGGCGCGTCCACCAAAACCACCCGTCCGGCCCCGAAGAAGACGGCCCCCGTCAAACAGCCTCCCCCTCCGCCCCCCGACACGACCCTGTTCGGAAGGCCCATCGCCGACAGCGCCACGGTAGGCGTCCGCATCTACGAGTATATCGCCTACCCGACCCTTCAGCTCGTCACCTGGCCGGTCCAGAACATCCTGGCCCCCGGCGTCGAGTTGCTGACCTATCCCAGCCAGGAGCCCATCCGCTACTTCCTGGAAGAGAACGTCATCGACCGTTCGCTCGAGCTTTTCAGCGCCGGCAAGAATGATCACATACGCCTTTACCCGACCATCAGCCTGGCGTCCGGCACCTCCTCGCGCGTGGGCGCCGTGCTGCGCGACCAGGCGGTATTCGGCAGGGACCGCGAGAGGCTGGTCTCCTACCTGAACTATTTCGTCAACGGCGATTACAGGTTTCGCGCCTACCTGACGGCGAAGGAGCTCGGCGGGACGAATTTCGCCGGCAAGGTCGCTTTCTCCCTGAACCGGGTCAAGAACACCCCGGTGTACGAGCCCGACGTGAACCGCCAGTACTTCTACCGGAACAGCTCGGAATCCTACGAGGCGCAGTTGGACCACCCCCTCTGGCTCGGATTTTCCGCGCGGGGAGGCTATGCCCTCACCAGCATCCGCAACGGCGAGTCGCCCGCGAACACCGGCGTTCTCACCAGCGATTTCTTCGCCGATGAAAACGGGGTCATCAGCGACTCCTCGCGCGGCCTGCGCGCGTCCTTCATCGACCAGACCTACAAGGCGGGGCTGCTGCGCGACACGCGCAATAACCCCAACATTCCCGTCGACGGCAGCCTGACCGAGCTCGGCGTGAACTACCACGAGGTGGGCGGGAACCAGGACTTCGTCGAGTGGCGGGCGCGCTACCTGAAATTCTTCAAGCTGGGCGGCGAGCGGTACGAAATCACCGCCGACGAGGAAAAGAAAAGCGGGGGCTTGAACATGGACGAGTTCATCCGCAAGCTCGAATACCAGAGGCTTCGCCAGCAGTTCTTCTCCCGCAAGGTGGTGGCGTTCCAGCTCTTCGCGGCGCGCAGCTACGAGCTTCCCGGCAACCGCATGCCCGTGCAGGGCCTCCAGGCCCTCGGCAACGGCACGCCGCTGCGCGCCTACCCGGGCTCGCGTTTCCGCAACTACGGGGTCGTGGCGGGCACCATGGAGTACCGCTTCCCCATCCTGCGCATCATGGACGGCACGCTGTTCAACGAATACGGCATGTTCGGCAAGGCGCTGGACGAGCCCGACATGGACAATCTCCGCAACTCGTGGGGTTTCGGCGTCCGGGTGCGGCGTCCCGACATGTTCCTGTTCCGCGTCGAGCTGGCCTTTCACGGGTTCAGCGGGATGGCCATCAACGCCACCGCCGACGCGCCTTTTTGATTTGGGCGGATCGATGGTGTAGGGGCGGGGTCACCCCGCCCCTACATTCGCGATGAAATCAAAACGGCGCGTCGGTAGGGGCAAATAATTATTTGCCCCTGCAAACAAAAACCCCGCCTGTTTTGCAGACGGGGTTTTTGTTGCGGTGGCGTTCCGGATCAGGTCCCGAGGGCCTGCAGATAGCCTTCGTATTTTTCGCGCAGGACGTCCTTGTTCTTGTTGCGGCGGATGCGGCGCAGAGCCTGGTCGCGCAGCTGGCGGACGCGCTCGTGGGAGATGTTCAGCGTCTCGCCCACCTCGCGCAGCGTCTGCGGCGCTTCGTGGTTGATGCCGAACAGGCCCTTGATGACCTGCGCCTCGCGCTCGGGCAGCTCGGAGAGCAGGTCCTTGGCGAGGTGCTCGACGGCCTGGATCTCGGCCTCGGACTCGGGATTCACGGCCTTCTCGTCGGCGAGGACTTCCTGGTAGGTCGTCTTCGTGTCGGTCTTGAGCGGCGCGTCGAAGCTGATGCCGGCCTCGCCGAGCTGGATCAGCTCGCGGATGTCGTCCGACAGCTCCTTGCCCTTGGACTTTTCCTTGAGCGCCTTGCGCACGCGCAAGTGCTGGTTGGCCGGCAGGCGGATCAGCGAGCCCTGCTCGTTGATGGCGCGGGTGATGTAGGCCTTGATCCACCATACCGCGTAGGAGATGAACTTGAGGCCGCGCGAGTGGTCGAAGCTTTCGATGGCGCGGATCAGGCCCATGGCCCCTTCGCTGACGAGGTCGGGCAGGGGGATGGGGCAGCCGCGATACTGGAGGGCGACTTTCAGCACGAAACGCATGTTCGCGGAAACCAGCTTCTCGCGCGCGGCGCGATTCCCCTCGCGGCACAGCTGGAAAAGCCTGTGCTCGTCCTTCCGGTCGATGGGGCTGGTTTTGCGGATATCCTCGAGATATCGCTTGAGTGTTTCGTCTGTGGTATCGAAGGTCATTTTTAGTATTTCCGCTTCCCAGGAGGCTTGCTTACTTGCCAAAACACTGGTAAAATCAGCAAGAAACGTACCCGAAGGTCAGCAACGGAGATACGGAAATATAGCCAATCCGGTCACGTAATTCCACCTAAATTGTCATTAATTTAGCGAGCGAATTAGGAGTGTTTTGACGTTATGTCCTGAAATGGGACAAAATGAACGCCGAGGGAGCCGCTTTGAAACGTGTCCCGGCCGCGGGGCTTCGGGTTCACGTCTCTTCTTCGAGCGATTCTCCATCCGGTTCGGTGTCCCCGGAGGCCTCTTCATCCTCCCCGGCGCGGGCGGGGGGTATCATGCCGGGTACGGGGCCCAGCCGGGCGAACAGCGCGGCGAAGCTTTCTACCGACAGGTCCTCGGCGCGGCTGTCGGGGCGCAGCCCCAGGGCCTCGAGTTCGCCCATGGTCTTCTTTTTGCCGTAAAACGACTCGAAGACATTCGACAGCATCTTGCGGCGCTGCGAAAAGGCGAGGTCGACGAAGGGCTTGAAGAGCGGGTCGGCGCAAATGGGCGCCTCGCGCGGCGTGAGGCGCAGCGTGGCGGAGGCCACCTTCGGCCGCGGGCGGAAGGCCTCGGGAGACACCTTGAGAAGCATCTCGGCCGTGGCCCAGTTCTGCGTCATCACCGTGAGAAAGCTGAAGTCGCGGGAATGGGGGCTGGCGCACAGCCGCTTGGCGACCTCGAACTGCACCATGATCTGGAGCGAAAGCGCGTTGTGCAAATGCGGCAGCAGGCGCAGCAGAATGGGCGCGGCGCGATTATAGGGCAGGTTGCCCACGATCAGGGCCTTTTGGCCGGGCTCGGGAGCGCGCGCGGTGAAGATGTCGGCCCAGTCCGCCTGGGTGGCATCGCCCTCGATGACGTCCAGGTTTCCCCATTCGGGGTGATTGTTCAGGTGCTCCACCCACTTCGGGTCGATTTCGAGCGCGGTGAGCTTGCGGCAGCGCGGCGCCAGGCGGCGCGTCAGGGCCCCCTGCCCGGGGCCGATCTCGATGACCCAGTCCGACGGGTTCGACGGCACATCCTCGACGATGGCGCGGATCACGCTTTCGTCCACCAGAAAGTTCTGCCCGAATTTCCAGCGGGTCTGCCGGTCGTCGTCGGGACGGGGAGCGGAGGGGTTGCGGTGCGTGAACTTGTGCGGCTTGGGGCGTTTCATGGATGAAAGGTAACAGGTGACAGGGCACAGGGAACAGGTAGCGAACAGCGAACAGCGGACAGTCAATGCGCTTCATGGTGGATTTGCGCGTTCTTTTTAAGCTGTTCGCTGTTCGCTGTCGGCTACCTATATTTTCAACCTCCCAACCGCTGAGATCCATGAACGCCTCCCCGCAGTCCCCCCAGCCGCCGAAGCCCAGCCGCAACGCCCTGCTTCAGGACGTCCGCCACATCGTGGCGGTGGCCTCGGGCAAGGGCGGCGTGGGCAAGAGCACGGCGACGGCGAACCTGGCGGTGGCGCTCGCCGAGGGCGGGGCGAAGGTGGGCGTGCTCGACGCCGACATCTACGGCCCGTCGATGAGCCTGATGTTCGGGGTGATCAAGGCTCCCGAGATCAACGAGAACAAGAAGCTCGTCCCGGTCACCGTGCGCGGCATCAAGGTCGTATCGATGGCGATGTTCGACGAAGGCGAGAAGCCCGTCGTCTGGCGCGGGCCGATGGTGTCGCAGATGATACAGAATTTTGTCTTCAACGTGGTATGGGGCGAACTCGACTACCTGCTGATCGACATGCCGCCGGGGACCGGCGACGTGCAGCTCACCCTCACGCAAAGCGCCCCCCTTTCAGGCGCGGTGATCCTGACGACGCCCCAGGAAGTGAGCGCCCTGGACGCGAAAAAGGGCCTCAAGATGTTCCAGAAGGTGAACGTCCCGGTGCTGGGCATCGTCGAGAACATGAGCTATTTCATTTGTGATGAATGCTCCAAAAAACATTACATATTTCGCCAGGGCGGCGGCCGCCGCATTTCCGAGTCGCTCGGCGTGCCCTTTCTTGGCGAAATCCCCCTGGAGCCCGAGGTGGCCGAGGGCGGCGACGCCGGAACCCCCATCGTGGAGCGGCGCCCGGACTCGCCCGCGGCGCGGGCCTACAAGGCCGTGGCCGCGGCGATGGTCGCGGTCCTGAAGATCCAGACCGAGGAGCGCGCCGGGTTGCTGGGAGAGTTCAGCCTCAAGTGGCAGGAGATTCCGGAAGCATGATCGCCCCCATCGGATTCCAGAGAAAAGGCGACGCCGCCCTGATCGTGGTGTGGAGCGACCGCAAACGTTCCGAATACGACGTGCGCGCGTTGCGCCTGAGCTGCCCGTGCGCGGTATGCGTGAACGAATGGACGGGCAAGAAAATGCTGCGCGAAGACGACGTCCCCCCGGGCGTGCGCCCCGTGCGGATTTTCTCGGTGGGGCGTTATGCGATGGGGGTGGAATGGACCGACGGGCATTCCACGGGAATCTACGGTTACGATTACTTGCGGCGTTTGGATCTTCCCGCGGCCGCGCGTCCTGAAGGTTGAATTTTCCCCAAATTCCCCACCTACCGGTGGGCGCCCGCACGGCATTGGGCGGGAGGAACGGCGGAGTGTAGATTTCCGCTGAGGGAGAGGGACGCCGCGTTCCGCACGGCGTTCGCTTTATGGTCGATTTAAACGAGCAACTTTATTTCCGCGATCTCTATCGCTACCGCATCCTGACTCCCGAAGAGGAGAAGGACTTGGTGCATCGCATCAAGGCCGGCGATCCGACCGCGCTCAATCCCCTGATCCTGGGCAACCTGCGCTTCGTCGTCTCGATCGCGCGCCGTTACCAGGGCAAGGGCCTTTCGCTGCTGGAGCTGATCAACGAGGGCAACCTCGGCTTGTACAAGGCCGCTAAGCGCTACGACCCTTCGCGCGAGGTGAAGTTCATCTCCTACGCCGTGTGGTGGATCCGGCAGTCGATCCAGAAGGCCCTGTTCGAGCAGGTCGGCGCCGTGCGCATCCCGCCCAACAAGCTGGCGCTGGTCAACCGCTTCAAGCGCGCCCTGCTGCAGAACGGCGGCAACTACGAGAAAACCGTGGCGCTTCCGGAGTTCGAAAGCCACGAAAAGGAAATCGCGGAGATCATGGAAAAGATCGCCGACGTTTCGCTCAACGCGCCCATCGGCGGCGAGGGGGACGGTCGCGACCCGATCACCACCTTGCTCGACGTTCTCGGCAACGACGGCGGCCAGGAGGTCGACACGGAAAAGGCCGAGCTTTCGCGTTCGCTGGATTCGGTGCTGGGCCAGATGTCCGAGCGCGAGGAAAAGGTGCTGCGGATGTACTACGGCATCAATTATGCGCGCGAGTTCACTTTGGACGAAATCGGCCGCGAATTGAAGCTGACGCGCGAGCGCGTGCGCCAGATCAAGAACCGGTCCCTGCGGAAGCTGCTGCGGTCCCGGGAGTCGAAGGAAAAGCTGCTGCCCTTCGTGACCGGCGACGATTAAGCGGATTTTCGTCTCCGGCCCCCCTGTTTTTCGCTGAAAGCGATCCCGGGAACTTCCTTCTTTTTTACACCAATGGCGAAATGGGCCCGGTTTCGTTACCGGTCCGTTTCTCGGCGCCATTTTTCAGGAATACCGCGAATTTTTGAGGAAGTGAGGATAAATTGTCCTCGAGGACAAATAGTCCTCAATTTAAGATTTCGTCCTGGAACTGCTTGACGCTGGTTCAGGGGCGGGGTCTCCTCGGAAATACAGCCGGCCATCCCGGGAGAAACGCCATGAATCCGTCCTTGAAACACGCAGGGTTTGCCGCCCTTTTCGCGGCGGGGGTCCTCACCGCGCAAGCGCAAACCTTCACGCGCAGGCCTTATTTGCAAAAAGGGTCTTACAACAAGACCACGATATGCTGGCGCGTTTCTCCGGCCACCTCCCTGACCGTAAAATACGGAACGGATTCCACGAACCTCTCCATGACGAGCGCCGCCAGCGCCGCGACGGCGGATGCGTGCGTGGCGCTTGATTCGACGACGCTTCAGCCGGTGACCAAATACTATTACGAGCTCTACAACGGCACCACGAAAGTGACGGGCTCCGCCCGGCAGAACTTCCGGACCGCTCCCCTGCACGGCGCGAAGAAGAAATCCACGTTCTGGATCCTGGGAGATCCGGGAGCTTCCCCGGGCGACGCGCCTGGCGCGCAAGTCAATGTGCGCAACGCGTTCCGCAGGGTGAACGGCGGTCCTCCGGACGGCATTCTCATGAACGGGGACGTCGCCTACGAATCGGGAACGGACGCCGAATTCACGAACAATCTGTTTACGCCCTTCCAGGACGACTTCGCCACCGCCTACACCTGGTCTTCCATCGGCAACCACGAAGTCGTGGCCTCCTCCACCGGCGCCTCCTACCTGGCGGCCTTTAATTTCCCGACGGCCGGAGAAAGCGGCGGGGTTCCCTCGAATACCGAGCTGTATTACTCCTTCGACTACGGCAACGTTCACTTCATCATTCTGGACTCCCAGCTCAGCGGGCGCACGGCGACGGGCGCCCAGTACCTGTGGCTGCAGCAGGACCTGCAGGCGACCCGGCAGGACTGGATCGTCGCGGTCTGGCATCACCCGCCCTACTCCAAGAGCGGTCACGATTCGGACACCGAACAGCGGCTGGTCGACATGCGCACGAATTTTCTGCCGCTGCTGGAACAGTACGGCGTGGACCTGGTGTATTGCGGGCACAGCCACGATTACGAGCGCACCTACCTGATCGACAGCGCCTACGGGAACTCGTCCAACAACAACGCCAACCGCCTCAAGGTGGTCAAGGACAGCACGTCGGGGAATCCGGCTACCACGGGACCCTACCGCAAGGCCTCGATGAAGGGGGCGCATCAAGGCGCGGTGTACGCGGTGGTCGGAAGCAGCGCCAAGCTCGACCCGGGAACCCGGCACCCGATGGTGCACACGCAATTCCTCAACGTGTTTGGTTCCGCCATCCTGACCATCGAGGATACGGTGGCCACCAGCCGGTTCATCGACAGCTCGGGAGTCGTGCGCGACCAGTTCCAGATCGTGAAAACCCGCGGAACCGTGGGCGCCCGGGGCCGGCTTGGATTGAAAGGCGACGATCAAAAATTCTCCCAGTCGGGACGCCACCTGACTTTCTCCAAAACCAACCGGAACTCTTTCCGCATCTATACGCTGGGAGGGAAGCTGGTTACCGAGAAGGTTCCGCGCGGAAACTGGGACATTCCCAAAAAGACCGTGACCGCCGGGACGTACTACTACCGGTACGGCAGGCAGTTCGGTAAGCTGTATATTCCGTGACGGGCCCGCGTTACACGCTGCGCGCGTTTTTTTCCTGCCTGATCCTGGGGTGGGGAGGGGTTACCCCCTCCTTTTCCGACGCCCCCTATGAAGTCCTGCTGGAGTACTTTAGCCGGGATATCGCGAAGAATCCCGGAGCCTACGGCAAGAGAGCCGAAAGGGCCGCCCTGCTTCTGGATGAAGGAGGGAACCAGGATAGCTTGCGGGCGGATATCGACACCTTGCTGTCCCATGCCGCATGGCGGGGCGAGGGTCAATGCCTGGCGGCAAGGCGCCTTTACCAACAAGGCCGGCTGGAAGAAGCCCGGACGTTGATCCAGATAAACATTCAAGGCCGGTACCGCGTCCTGGAGCAAGCACGGTTGCTGGCGGCCGTCGAACTGCGCGTCCGGGATACTCTGAAGGCCAGGGAGGCCTATCAGGTCGCGTGGAACCATGGCCGGGAAGAAAGCGATTATGTGGAATGGCTCCTGCTGCATGGAGATAAAAGCCCGCCCCGCGGTCTTTTGGAAACGGGCCTGCAACTGTATCCGCGATCCGCGGCGGTAACGCGGGCCGTGTTCGAGGCTTATTTCTTTGCCGGAGACCCCACCGGGCTGGAGCAGGCGCGCAAGATTGCCGCGCGGGCGGCCGATACGCTTTGGCCTTTGGGCGTCGATTGGAAAATCCGGCATGCCCGGACCCTCCTCGCCTTAAAAAAGCCGCACGAGGCGGAGTCCGTGCTGATGGCGGCCCTCGACATACTGGACGGGGACCTTCGCCTTCGTGGAAAGAACGGCGAGGCCTATCACCGGCAGATATTCAGCTTACTGGAAGAGGCACAATGAAAGCATTCTTGATCGGCTTCGCCATTTTCCCCGCCGCGGTATCGGCGGGACCCGTAGCTCCCGATACCGGAACGCACGATCGACCGGAAATTTCCGGCGAAGTCGTGCCCGAAACCTATACGCCCGCCCTTCTCGAGAAATACAACGCGGACATCCGGAAAAACCCCTCGAACCGCAAGCGTCGCCAGAGCCGCGCCGCGATTCTCCTGAGCCATGGAGAATACCGGGAAACCACCGGCGCCGACATCGATAGCCTGCTGGCGCATCCCGTGTGGCGCACCCAGGGGGAACGGCTGAAGGCCATGCATCTTTATTTGCAGGGGCGCCCGGATGAAGCCGCGGTCCTGATGCGGCAAAATATCCGCAACGACGTGAACATCGTGGAACAATCCCGGTGGCTGGCGCGCATTGAATTGTCGCGCGGAGACACCAGCGCCGCCCTTGCCGTCTACCGCTATGCATGGAAGCAGCACCCCCGGGAAGAAACCTACCTGGAAATGCTGGAAAAACTCCGCCAGCATGGAAGAGTTCCCGAAAGGGCGTTGCTGGAAAGCGGTCTGCGCGAATTTCCCGTCCACCCCGCGGTGCTGTCCGCCGTTTTCGATGCCTATCTCGCCTCCGGACAAAAAGAGGATTTAAGGAAGGCGCTCGAATTGTCGGGCCGCGCTGAAAAAACCCTCTGGCCCCGCAGCATCGACTGGAAGGTAAAGCGGGCGCAGGCTTTTCTGGCCGTGAAGCAGCCGCGCGACGCCGAGCTTGTGCTGCTCGAGGCCGTCGACTTGATGGACGCGGACGCGCGCCTGGAAGGCGAAAACGCCGTCCTCCGCACGCAGGTTTTCCAGCTGCTGGAAACTTGCCGCGGTTAAGGGCATGAAAAATGTTTTGATCACCGGCGCCAGTTCCGGCATCGGCCTGGAGACGGCGAGGCTGCTGGCTTCCCGTGGCTACGCTGTCGTCGGCGCCTGCCGCGATCCCGCGCGCGCCGGGGCGGCCGCCGCGGCCGCGGGCTTCTCCCTCGTGGCCATGGACCAGGCCGATCCGCTTTCGGTCGAGCGGGGCTTCGCCGAGGCGAAGGCGCGCCTCGGTTCCATCGACATCCTGATCAACAATGCGGGAACGGGAGAGCTGGGGGCGGTGGAAGACACGCCCGACAGCGAGGCGCGCCGCCTGTTCGAGGTCAATTATTTCTCCGCGGCGCGGCTGACCCGCCTGTGCCTCCCCGAAATGCGGGCGAAGGGCTCGGGAGTGATCGTGCAGCTCGGGTCCATCGTGTTCTCGCTGCAGTTTCCGTTCAAGGCGCAGTACTGCGCCAGCAAGGCCGCGCTGTCGGGGTTCACGCTCTCGCTGCGCCATGAGGTGCGGCCCTTCGGCATTCGCGTGCATTTGCTCGAGCCCGGCTGGGTGCGCAGCGAGTTCCATAACCGGCTGCGGCCGGTCTCGCCCCCGGGATCGCCGTACGCCGCGCGCCTGCGGCCCTTTTTGGACTACGCGCGCGACGGCGACCCGCGCGTTCCCGACGGCGCGCACGTGGCCCGGGTGATCCTGGCGACGCTGGAAAACCCCGGGGCTCCGGTGCGCATCGCGGTAGGATCCGACGCGAAAAAATTCTTCCGCGTCAGGCGGTTTTTGTCCGCGAACATGCTGGACAGGATATTGGGGTGGAAATTGTCGCGCAAAACGGCATTGTGAATGCCGTTTTGTAGGGGCAAATAATAGGGCGAAATTTCAAATCGCCTAGATGGCAATTTGCCCCTACATGACCGCGCATTGAACATTGCGCGGTCATGCGCGCCGTTAACCCAGTCGCGCGTTCACCGCGTCCCAGTCGACCACGTTCCACCAGGCGTCCACCCATTCGGGCCGGCGGTTCTGGAACTTCAGGTAATAGGCGTGCTCCCAGAGGTCGATCGTAAGCAGCGCCTTGCGGTCGCGGCTCACGGGGCAATCCTGGTTGGCGTAGGTTTCGATTTCCAGATCGCCGTCGTCCGCGACGACGAGGTAGGCCCAACCGGAACCGAACACGCCGAGGGCGGCCTCCTTGAACTTTTTCTGGAACCCGGCGAAGCTTCCGAACGCGGCGTCGACGGCCTTCGCGACTTTTCCGGCAGGCGCGCCGCCCTTGCCCGGCGCCATGCAATGCCAGAAGAAATCGTGGTTCCAGACGCCGCCCGCGTTGTTGGCCACCTTCCCGCGAATCGCGGCCGGGACCTGGTCGAGGCTCTTGAGCAATGGCTCCAGGCTCAGGGACGCCAGCCGCGGATGGTCCGCCAAGGCTTCATTGAGGGTATCCACGTACTTTTGATGGTGCTTGCCGTGGTGGATTCTCAGGGTGGCCTCGTCATAGTGCGGCTCGAGGGCGTCGTAGGCATAGGGGAGGGGGGAGAGTTGATGGGGCATGGGATCCTCCGGGGGTGAAGAGGTCCGGCGGCCCGGACGGGGCCGGGCGAGCGGACTCGGGTAGCGGGGCGCGAAGACAGTATACGAGGGTGCGGAGGCGATCGCTAGCGTTTTTGAAGCGATTTCGCGGCCCCAAGGCCGGGCCAGTGACCCGAAAATTCTAAGATTTCCGTGTCGCGGCTCCGGCCGTACTTACCAAAGGAGTTACACATGGATTTTGCGCTTTTCACCTCCGAGGGACTTTTGTTCTTCCTCCGCTGGCTGCACATTCTCGGCGGCGTTTCCTGGATCGGCATCCTGTGGTACTTCAACTTCTCGCAGGGCCCCTTCATGAACGAAGCGGACCCGGCCGTCAAGTCGGCGATCAACGGGAAGCTGGCCCCGCGCACGATGTGGTATTTCCGCTGGGGCGCCATGCTGACCTTCCTCAGCGGTTTCGCCCTCGTCTCCATCATGGCGAGCCAGGGCGGCGGTGCCTACATGACGTCTTCGCGCGGCGTCACCGTCATGACGGGCGGCCTGATGGGCACGCTGATGTGGTTCAACGTGTGGTTCGTGATCTGGCCCCGCACCAAGAAAATCATCGCCGCCGCCAACGGCGGCCCGGCCGTTGAAAACGCCGCCGCCGTCGCGCGCCGGGCTTTCCTGGCCTCGCGCACGAACACCTTGCTCTCCATTCCGCTGCTGTTCATGATGGCCACGGCGGGACATTTAACGCTGGCCGTGGACCCCGCCTGCGTCGGGATCTGGTTCGCGGTCCTTCTCGTGGTGCTGGCGCTGCTCGAGGCGAATGCGCTGCTGGCCACCAGCGGCCCCACGACGAAGCCGATCGAGAAGCCGAAGGGCGTGATCCACATGGGCGTTCTGCTCACGGTGGTACTGTACGTCCTGATGGAAGTGCTGCTCTAAGCCGTGAAGCGGGTGCTTCCTTTCGCGGCGCGCCTGAGAACCGTCCCGGCCGGGGCGGTTCTGGCGTCGCTTTTGATCCCGGGCCTGGTCGCATGCGGGCAAAAGGAAGACACGCGCACGCCCGCCCAAAAGGGGCGGACGCTGTATTCCCTGCATTGCATCTCCTGCCATAACGCCGACCCTGCGAAGGACGGGGCCCTCGGCCCCGCGGTGGCCGGCTCCAGCCTGGACCTCCTTCTGGCGCGCGTCCTTCGGGAGGAATACCCTCCCGGTTACGCCCCCAAGCGTTCCACGCGCATCATGCGAAAGCTGCCGATGAGCGAAGCGGAAGTCCGGACGCTGCATGCCTACTTGAACGGCCTCTGAGTGTTGGAAAATGACGGCAAGGTTTGGTAGGTTTTCGGCGTTTTTGCGTATTTTGTCTTTGCAGCCGGAGGCGGTTGTAATCTATACTATGCGTCCCCCCGAAGCATTCGCCCGGGGCCATTCTTAGGTACGATCCGCCTGTACCCGGGTCCCGATTGGAAAACAAGGAGAACGTATGTCGGTGAAATTGTTCGAGCCCAAGCCGATGAAATTGAGCGTGCTGACGGCCGCCCTGCAGGAATTGACGCCGCGCGCGAAGCGGGATCCGGATCCCGACCTGGCGATCGAGGATTGGCTCCAGTTCTCCAAGGACGTCGGGTCGCCCAACATCCAGTTGTCGGCGGCTCTGCACCCTTCCGAAAGCGACGTGCCCGCCGAGGCGATGCTCGATCCCGTGGCGAACACGCTGGACCTCCGCCAGGTTTTCACGAAGGAGCGCGCCTCGCGCGTCCACGCGGCCATGAAGGCCACGGGAGTCGGCCTCTCCGACATCGCCTACTTCGACAACTTTTTGCATCCCGACAAGGCGATCCGGCAGAAGAAGATCGACTTCATGGTGCGCGTCATGGACGCGGCCGTGCTGCTGGGCACCGACGCGGTGTGCGGGTTCGTGGGCCGCAACTACGAGCTCGACATGGACGAGAACCTCGTGATGTTCGAGGAGGTGTTCGTCCCCCTGCTGAAGGAGGCCAAGGCCCGCGGCCTGGTTTACCGCGTGGAACAGTGCCCCATGCCCGGCTGGAACATCACCGACAAGTGGCATAACAACATCGCCTACGCGCCCGGTCCCTGGATCGCCCTGCACCGCCTCTGCGAGAAGCACGGCGTGGGCGACCAGTTCCGCATCCACTACGACCCCTCCCACGCCATCCTCATGGGCCAGGACACGCGGTCGATCTTCCAGTACCTCAAGGACACGGGTTACAACTTCCTGATCGCCGGCTTCCACGTGAAGGGCCAGGTGACCGACTCGCGCGGCGTTTCGGCCTGGGGCTACGGCGGCCAGACGATGGAACGCGGCGACTGGATCAACGGCAAGCCGTCGCCCAACGCGGCCGATCACGTGAACGCCTGGAAGAAACAGGTGGCCCTGGCCGAGCACGAACTGCCCGGCACGGCGAAGCACGACCCGCTGGCATACCTGCAGAACCGCACCGTGGACTGGCTCGACCACCAGCTCGCGGCGCGCGAACTGCTCGACATCGACCCGGCGAACACCTATCTCGTCGTCGAGCACGAGTACCCCCGCGCGCGCATCCAGGACAAGGCCAAGCTCTCCCCGATCCTGAAGGGCTCGCTGGCGTTCACCAAGGCCATCGACGAGGCGGCCGCGGCGATGTACGCCCTGCAGAACGAGGTTCTGGCCGCCCAGGGAATTCCCGTCCAGGGCGTGGGCCGCGAGGCATACCGCTCATGATCCACGGAACCAATCTTCCCGAGGCGAGCAAGCGCCGGCTGCGCGCCGGCATCATCGGCGGCGGCGAGGGCGCCTTCATCGGCAGCGTGCACCGCATCGCCGCCGAACTGGACGGGCAGGCCCAGGTGGTCGCCGGCGCGATGTCCTCCGACCCGGCCAAGGCGCAGCGCAGCGCCGACGCCTGGTTCCTCGAGCGGTCTTACGGGTCGTTCCGCGAGATGGCCGAGGAGGAGGCCCGCCGCCAGGACGGGATCGACTTCGTCATCGTCGCGACGCCCAACCACATGCATTACCCGGTCGCTAAGGCCTTTCTCGAGGCCGGCATTCACGTGGTGTGCGACAAGCCCATGACCTTCACCCTTGAGGAGTCCGAGAAGCTGGTCGAGCTGGTGGAGTCGAAGCACCTGGTGTTCGCGCTGACCCACAACTACACCGGCTACCCCGCCGTGCGCCAGGCGCGCGCGATGGTGCAGCGCGGCCTCGTCGGCAGCGTGCGCAAGGTGCTCGTGGAGTACAACCAGGACTGGCTGATGGAGCCGCTGGAGAAGCAGGGCCACAAGCAGGCCATGTGGCGCACCGATCCGGCGAAGGCCGGCGCCTCCAATTGCGTGGGCGACATCGGCACCCACGGCGAGAACCTGCTCGAGTTCATCACGGGCATCAAGATCAAATCCCTCTGCGCGGACTTCACCTCCTTCGTGGAGGGCCGCGTACTCGAGGACGACGCCAACATCCTGCTGCGCCTCGAGAACGGCGGCAAGGGAACCTTGGTCTGCTCCCAGATCGCCTGCGGCGAGGAGAACAACCTCAACATCCGCGTCTACGGCAGCAAGGGCGGCCTCGAATGGCACCAGCAGGAACCCAACACGCTGATCTTCAAGCCCGCCGGCAAGCCGTGGGAACGGATGCGCGTGGGCCTGGACTACATGTCCGACGAGGCCAAGCTGTCGACGCGCACGCCCTCGGGCCATCCTGAAGGTTACCTCGAGGCCTTCGCGAACGTTTACCGGCGCGCCATCAACGACATCCGCCGCGTGAAGGGCGGCCTTCCGATGGAAGGCGGCTACCCGACGGTGTACGACGGGTTGCGCGGCCTCCAGTTCGTCGTGAAGACGGTCGAGTCCGCCAAGGCCGGCGCGGTGTGGGTGGATTTGTAGCGTACAGCTGACAGCTTACAGCAAAACAAAAGAGCCGTCGGGGAATCCCGGCGGCTCTTTTGTTTTGGCGGCTTTGGGTTTCGCCTTCAGCCGTTCGCTGTGCGCTGTCCGCTCTTCACCACCAACGTCCCCGCGATCAGGTCGTGCAGCGCCCGGCGCTGGCGGTGGAAGAGGCAGGTGGCGATTTCGGAGAGGGTCCACACGCTTTCCAGGTTGCTGAGCGTCGCGTAGGTCCTGTTGGCCTGCAGGGCCTTGACGAGTTCCATCAGGCTGTCGACCGGCACGGGGCCCAGGGAGCGCAGGACCTGCACCGAGACCGTGGCCAGGCCCAGCCGGAACACCGCGTCGACGAAGCTGCGCTTGAGGGCGACGTTGAGGTCGATGGGGGAGAAGTCGGTGCGAACCACCCGAATGCGCAGGATCATCTTGCCGACGGTGGCCCCGAAGCGGGCGTGGAAGCCCACCTGGTACACCACGAAAGAGACGAGCCCCGCCGGGAAGAGGACGATTCCCCAGGCCGGCGAGCGGCTGGCCGCGTAGGAAACCCCGAGGGCGACGGGCATCCAGAGCAGACCGTCGAGAACGAGCGAGGCGAAGCGGGCCCATACCCCGGCGAGCGCGGGGGTGGTTTCAGGAACGGAGTCGTCGGTCATGGGGGAATAATACTCTTTGCGGTCTATACCCTGCCGTTGGGAGTTGGTGGTTGGGGGTATGAAGTTAGGCGGGCTGCCTGTCCCCGCGTAGGCGGGGAGTGCCCGCCGATAGAAAGAATTGAACGCGCGGATTTAATCCGGCAGACGTTTGATCGCCGGATTTCCGGCGATCAAATCTTCTCGATCTTGGCCGCGAGCACGAAGTCGCTCTCGGTGAGGCCGTCGATCTTGTGCGTCCAGATCACCACCCGGCATTTGCCCCACGCGAGGTGGATGTCCGGGTGGTGCCCCTCGCTCTCCGCGATCGCCCCGACCTTGTTGGTGAAGTCCAGCGCGGTTTGAAAATCGGGAAAGGCAAAGGTTTTCTCGAGGTGATGCTCCTTGACGATTTCCCATCCGTGCCCCAGCTGGGAAAGGAGATCTTGCAGGGCCGCGCCCTTGAGCGGCGGCACGCCGCCCTTGCAGGGAACGCAATCCTTCTTCGCCAGCAGTTCGCAAGTATCGTCGGTCATAAGGCCTCCGGGCATAACATACGAAGGGAGGGAGGCTGTAATATCAATTTAAAGTCTTATTACAAAAATTTTGGAAGATGTTCGTTTTTACGGGAGATATTCCCATATTTCCGTAATAATACCCCGCCCCATACGTCTGGTTTTGTGTATTCTATCTCCTGAACTCAGAACAATCCCAGGCCATGACACCCGACATTTACCAATTCGATGATTTCAGGGCCTTCCTGAAGGAATGCTTCGAAGCCAAGGTGCGCGCGCAGGGAAAGTATTCCCAGCGTCAATTCGCGCGCGAGGCGGGATTCTCGAACCCCGGGTATTACAACGACGTGTTGAAGGGCTTCAAGCCTCTCAGCGAAAACGCGGTGGAAAAGATGGCGCGCGTGTTCGGCCTGAAGCCGAACGAAACGGAATTCCTGAAGCTGCTGACCGCGTACGGCCAGGCGCGCACGGGCGAGGCCAAGAACCGCATCTACAAGCAAATCCTGTCGCGCCGCAATCGCAGCCGCTTCACCCGGCTGAACCCGGCCCTCAGCCGGTATTACCAGGACCATCGCTACGCGCTGGTGCGCGGGGCGATCGAGATCCTCGACTTCCGGGGCAATTACGACGAGTTGGCGGCTTTTTTGGAGCCGCCGGTCCCGGTGGCCGTGGTGAAGTCGCTGGTGCGCGACCTCTGCGAATGGGGGCTTGTGGAGCAGGTGGAGGGGCGGTACCGCACCACCCGGTCGATCGTGGAACCGCCGGCAAGCCTGATGGGGGCGAGCCGGGCCATGAATTCGGAGTGGCTGACGCTGGCGCGCGAGGCGCTGAACCGCCTGCCGCGCGAAAAGCGCCACGTGTCCACCATGATCCTGAACATCAGCGAGTCGCTCCATGCGGAGATCCAGGAAATGATCGATCAATTCCGCGAGGACATTTTCCGCAAGGTGGAGACGGACTCGGGACCCACGCGCATTCAACAGCTGACGATGGCCTACGTGCCGCGTTCCCGGGGGCGGGAATGAAACGCCTTTCCGGAATGAAGTTCCTGGCCGGCCTCGGCGCGGCCCTGGCCCTGCTTGCCTTCACCGGGTGCTTCCGCGACGACGGCGGGGACGACATCCCCAACTCGGTGGAGCCGCTGGGCAAGCATGCCGCGAACGAGCGCGCGGACAGTTCGGAGTGGAACGCCTACGAGGACGCGCCCTCGGGGGCCTCGGGAATGTACGACACGGCGCGCGTTCCCGAAGATCCCCCGTCGCAGACCGCGCCCAAGCGCGGCGCGCTGCAGGCGTTCCCATCGCTCGACATCGCCTTGGGGACGGAGATCGCCGGCGCCGTGCGCGTGGTGCTGTCGGACACGGGTTCGGCTCCCGGCGTCACGCGGGCCGTGCGCACGCAGTCGCTCGGTTCCTTCTCGTCGACGGACACGACCTGGTACAAGATCGACGGAAACGGGTTGCGCCTCGTGCGCGTCTCCGGAAAGGTGTCCTACGGCGGCGACACGCGCTACACGGTTTTCGAGGATGGAGACGGCGATGGGTATCTGTCCCCCGCGGGAGCCGGCAGCGTGGTGGTGGTCCGCCATGTCACGGTATTCGCCTCGGGGCGCCGGGACGAGCACGCCGTGCGCATGGGCGCGGGCCCCGACGGCGACTTCAACAAGGCGGGGGACAACTCCCTGCATTCGCTGGGAAAGCTTTCCATGCACGCGCTGGACACCCTCCTGAGCCTGGTGGTGCGCGATGCGGACGGCGACGGGGTTCTCTATAACCCGCTTCGGGATTCCAACAAGATCGGGGTGGAAAGCAAGGTGGCCGGAGACGCCGGGCGCACCGACCTGTTCTACCACGCGAATGTCTTCACCGACTCGACGCGCAATTACGCCTACCGGTACCGCAAGGTGTTCACCGGCCCGCGGGGCGTCGAGGAAACGACCGCGCTGGGCCGCGATTCCCTTCCGGATTTCGTTCCGGGAGATTCCGGTTGGGTGCGCGTGCGCTTCACGTCCACGGTGGCGTCGGACACGCTGGCATCTTCCTGGAGCCGCTATGCCGTGCGCCTCTCTTCCCAGCCGGGAAATGCGGCGGGACATCGCCTGATCCAGGTCGACCGTGAAAAAACCTTCCGTGCCGGCGTGGTGTCCGGTTTGCGCTTTAGCCTGAGGCCCGGAACCTCCGTCCCGGCCGGAAGCTTCGCGCGCACCGGCTCGCTGTTCGCGCGCATCGACTTGCGCGCCGGCGGCTGGGCGCAGTTGGAAGGCGAAGCCGCCGCGGACATTTCGGGAACCGTCACCGACTCCGAGGGCCGCAGCGGGGTCGTCCGGATCCGGCTCGACGGCACCGTGAAATCCGCTTCCGGATTCTGATCATCCTTCCCTCCGTTCCTCGTGTTGCCAAGGGGTAATGGAGTGTAACGTGCATGTAATGTTTTTCGTAATAACGTATCTGTAAATTCAAAAAAATAATCGATCAACTTTAATGGTTTTTGCCAGTAAAACCGTGAAATTCCGGTTTTTTACGTAATATCCATCCTGAATTTTGTGGCCCCAATTTCTGCGCGTTCGTAGACTGAATGCAGGACCGGCGCCGTCGCCGGATTTGAACAAAAACCCGCAGGAGAGCCCCATGAAAACTTCAACCTTCCACAATCGCAAGATTCCCTTTCTACTGGCCATTGCAGGCGCGGCCTTGACGGGCTGCTTTTCCGAATCCGGAAACAATCCCCCGGACGGCGTTTCCGCGAGCATCCGCGGGACGATCCAGGGCGACGTGGAAGCCGGCGCGTCCGGTTCCTCGGGTTCCGGATGGGAAGGCGCCGTCGTGACCAGCCACTCCATCCTGGCCGACGGTTCGCTCGGCGCCGCCGAAGATTCCACCACGGCGAGCGCCAACGGCAGCTTCACCCTCGTCACGGAAGCGAGCGGGCATCAGGAGCGCATCCTGCGCGCGCGCCGCGGCGCCACCGAATGGATGGCGCGCTTCGACGGAACCCTCGAGGAGGGCGAAACCGAAAACTGCCGCCCGCTGAATCTCGAGAGCACGTTGGAGTCGGCGGTCTACCTGGAATTGAAGAAGTCGGCCGAGGGACGCGAAGTCCATTCCTCCGAAGTGAACCTGGCCATCGACGCCGAGGCCTCGGCCTCGGGCAGCGGCGCCTACCGCGGCACCGAAAGCCAGCGCGCCGTCCTGATCGCCAGCCTCGCGGCCTCGGTCAAGGCGGCTTCGCGCGCCCGCAACGGCTTCCTGGCCGCCTCCGACTCGCTGTACAACTCCTATAAGGCCGCCATCGAAACCGAACGCGCCCGCGCCGAGGCGGAGTTCAACGCGTCGCTGCACGCGGCCGCCGGCGACACCGCCGAGGCCCGGAAGGCGCAGCGCGCCTACGTGAACGCCGTCGTGAACGCCTACCTGAAGGCGAACGTGAAGCGCACCCACTACGCGCGCGCCGCGGAAGCCTCCTACCAGGCGGCCCTGCGCGCCTCGCTGCTGATCTCCGATTCGACGCGCACCCGCCTGGCCCGCAACTACGCGCGCGTCCTGGTGATCGCTTCCGACACCGCGATGCAGCATGAGTTCCGCGAGGCGGGCTCGTCGCAGGCGCGCCTCGACCTGGTCGCGGCCGCGGGCCTGCGCTTCCGGACCGCCGTGGACACGGCGGGCACGCGCGCGCGCCTGGATTCCGCCGTGTCGCGCTTCCGCGCGGAAGTGCGCGCGGCCTTCAACGCCACCACCACGGGGGCGGACACCGCGGGGTTCAACCTCTTCGGCGCCGTTTCCTCGACGACGGGAATGAACACCCTGTACAATTCGCTGACCACTTCGCTGCACGCGGTGCTGGTGGGGTCCAGCTCCGACGGCGAGGATGTGGGCGAGGCCTATGCGACCGCGCAGGCGAGCGCCCAGGTTTCCCTGCAGACGGCCATCACCGCGCAGAACCAGAACCAGGACAAGGCGCGCGCCGCCGCGAACCTGATCGCGTTCATCTCGGTGCATTCGAGTTCCAACTAGGGGACGGAGCGTGGGGCCGGGTCGCGCATGCATGCGCCTCCCGGGTGAGACGGAGCGGGAAACCGCTCCGTTTTTTTGTTACGGCAAATAGCTAGTTTTACCCTTTTTTCCGGGGAAATCCATGAGCAAGGTTCTCATCATCGGCGCGGGCGGCGTGGGACAGGTGGTGGCGCACAAGGTCAGCCAGGCTCCCGAGGTTTTTTCAAGCGCGGTGCTCGCCAGCCGGACCCTGTCGAAGTGCGACGCGATCGTCGCCCAGATCAAGAAGCGGCGCGATTATCCCATCACGACCGCGCAGGTCGACGCCGACGACTCCCGCGAACTGGCGGAGCTGATCCGCCGCGTGCAGCCCAAGCTGGTGATCAACGTCGCGCTGCCCTACCAGGACCTTTCCATCATGGACGCCTGCCTGGAAACGGGCGTCGACTATCTCGACACGGCCAATTACGAGCCCCCCGACGAGGCGAAGTTCGAGTACAAGTGGCAGTGGGCTTACCAGGACCGGTTCAAGGAAAAGGGCCTGATGGCGGTATTGGGATCCGGCTTCGATCCGGGGGTGACCAACGTGTTCTGCGCCCACGCGCAAAAGCACCGCTTCGACGAAATCCACACGGTCGACATCATGGACGCGAACGCCGGGGATCATGGCTATCATTTCGCGACGAACTTCAATCCCGAGATCAACATCCGCGAGATCACCGCCAACGGCCGCTATTGGGAAAGCGGGGAATGGAAGGAAACCGAACCCCTGTCGGTGCACAAGACCTGGGATTTCCCGCAGATAGGGCCGAAGGAGATGTACCTCATGTATCATGAGGAGCTCGAATCCCTGTCGAAGAACCTGAAGGGACTCAAGCGCATCCGCTTCTGGATGACCTTCTCGGAGAAATACCTCACCCATCTGAAGGTGCTCGAGAACGTCGGCATGACGGGCATCGAACCGATCCTGTTCGAAGGGCGGGAGATCGTGCCCCTGCATTTCCTTAAGGCGCTGCTTCCCGACCCTGCCTCGCTGGGGCCGCGCACGAAGGGCAAGACCAACATCGGCTGCCTCATCGAGGGAGTCAAGGACGGCAAGCCCCTGAAGACTTACACGTACAACGTGTGCGACCACCAGGAATGCTACGCCGAGGTGGAATCGCAGGCGATTTCCTATACCACCGGCGTTCCCGCCATGATCGGCGGGCTCCTGATGGTGACGGGGAAGTGGAAGCAGCCGGGCGTATGGAACATGGAACAGCTTGATCCCGATCCCTTCATGGAACAGCTGAACCTCCGCGGGCTGCCGTGGACGGAAGAGATCTGGCATGGGTAAGGACAAGTTGTCGGTTGTTGGTTCTCGGTTGTTGGAGAACGCTAGACAATCCTTTTGGCCAACAACGAACAACCGACAACCAACAACTTCGCAGGTTCGATTCATATGGTAGATCCCGTCCCCCTCGACATCTCGCTTGTCCCTTCGCCTTCCTACGTGCTGGAAGAAGCGAAGCTGCGCCACAACCTCGCGATCTTCGACCGGGTGCAGCGGGAGTCGGGCGGTAAGATCATCCTGGCGCTGAAGGGGTTCGCCTTCTGGAGCGCGTTCCCATGGATCCGCGAAACCCTCCACGGCGCGACGGCGAGTTCCCTGCACGAGGCCCGCCTGGCCCGCGAGGAATTCGGCCGGGAGACCCACGTGTATTCCGTGGCGTTTTCAGAAGGGGAGTTTCCCGAAATCCTGGAACTGGCCGACCACATCGTGTTCAACTCGTTCTCGCAATGGGCCCGCTTTCGCGGGCAGGTGAAATCCGCGGGGAAAAACATCGAATGCGGCATCCGCGTGAACCCCGGCTACAGCGAGATCAAGACCCCGCTTTACGATCCCTGCTACACGGGGTCCCGGCTCGGCGTATTGCGCTCGGAGTTTCGCCCCGGCGAACTCGAGGGCGTGTCCGGCCTGCACTTTCACGCGCACTGCGGCAACAACAGCGACACGCTGGAACGCGTGGTGGAGTCCTTCGAGCGCCTGTACGGCGAGTTCATTCCGCGCATGAAGTGGGTCAACTTCGGCGGGGGCCATCATATCACCCGGGCCGACTACGACGTCGACCGGTTGATCCGCGTCGTGAAGGCCTTTCGGGAAAAGTGGGGCGTCGAGGTTTATCTCGAACCCGGAGAGGCCGTCGGGTGGCAAACGGGGCCGCTGGTGGCCTCGGTCCTGGACATTGTGCGCAACGGCGTCGAGATCGCCATTCTGGACGTGAGCGCCACGGCGCACATGCCCGATACCCTGGAGATGCCCTATCGTCCGGAAGTGCGCGGGGCCGCGGAACCGGGCGTGCTGCCTCACGCCTACCGGCTGGGCGGGAACACCTGCCTCGCGGGGGACGTCATCGGGGATTACAGTTTCGCGGAGCCCTTGAAGGTGGGGGACCGCATCGTCTTCGAGGACATGATCCATTATACCATCGTCAAGAACAGCACCTTCAACGGCGTGCAGCTTCCCTCGCTGTGCATCTGGACGAAGGAGGGGGAGCTCCGCGAGGTCCGCCGCTTCGGCTACGAGGCCTACAAGTACCGTAATTCCTGAACCGCCGGCTCGGGTAACCCGCCGGGTACGGGGGAACGATATTTGTTCCCCCGTTTTATTACGGTTTGGCATATATTTCGTTCAGGATGAAGCCGTTTTTTAAAAACCCCGCATTCTTTTTTTCCTCCCTTGCGACTTCGATTTTTTTCGCCGCCCCTGATTGCGGCGCCGCCGAGGCCTTCCCCTACCTTCCCGCTCCCACCCGATGGGCCATCGACGGCGGGTACGGATTGCGCCTCTGGGACGCCGACGGCACCGACCCTGAAAACCAGGCGTATCGGGAAAAAGCCAGGCACGGCTGGATTTTGGGTGGCGATGTCGCCGTGTTCCCCCTGCGCAACTTCGGCGTCGGCATGGCCTACTACCGGTTTCTTTCCTCGACCACCGAAAAGGACTACGCATTTTTCGACGGCACCCGGGGAGAATCGAAGGACACCTACCTGATCGAATACGTCGGTCCCTCCCTGTATTTCAAGCGGGATCTCTCCCGGGTCGTAGCCCTGGTTCAATTGGGCGCCGGCGTGATTTACTACGACAACCAGCACCAGGCGAAGGATTTTCCGGGGGTGTTTCAGGGGGCCGTGCCGGGATATTTCGGATCCGTTTCGGCCGACTACAAGGTGACGCGCTGGTTCGGCCTGGGTATGACGGTGCGGGCGCTGCTGGGGCGGATCGAGGACCTGGCCTATAATGGAATCGACATCACCCTGGATCCGATTTCGCTGACGCGCATCGACCTTTCGGGCGGCATCCGCTTCTATCCCTAGTCCGCTCCGGTGAACCATTCCCGCAGTCCGCTGTCGCGGCGCAGGGGACGTTGCACGGCCTCGCGGAGCGCCGCGTCCGAAGCGTAAACCCGCACGCGCGTCTTCGCGCGCGTGATGCCGGTATACAGGATTTCGCGCACGAGCAGGCGGTTGCCCGCCTCGGGTAGCACCAACAGTACCTGTTCGTATTCGGAACCCTGGCTTTTGTGCACCGTCGAGGCGAATCCCGGTTCGAAGCCCGGCACCAGGGGGGCGGGCAGGCGCAGCCAGCCGTCGGGCCGGGGGAAGCAGGCCTGCAATCCCCGCGCGCCGCGCAACCACATCCCGCTTTCCCCGTTGGCGAGGCCCGTGCGCGCATCGTTGCGCGTAATCAACACGGGCGCACCATGGAAGGCCGTGCCCTGCGCCTCGGCCGCGAGGCCGGGCGAGAAAAGCGGGTGCAAGGCCGCGCCCAGCAGGCGGTTGAGTCGCTCCGCGCTGAGAGGGCCCCGGCGCGCGGGGGCCAGAATGCGCGCCGAGGCCAGGAACTTCCAAAGCAAGGGCAGCAGCGCTTCTTCCCCGGCCTCGGGCGCCGCGCGGAAAGCGTTGAGCCACTCGGGGTACGTCCTGCCTTGCACGCGGCGAGCCAGGAACACCGACGCCGCATAGGCCTGGGCCAGGGCGGGAAGGCCCTGCGCGAAATCCTCGCCGGGGGCGCTCAGGCGCGCCACGCTTTTTTCCACCCCCGCATCGTCCGCGAATCCCTCGGGGAACGAAAGCGGTTCTCCCAATACCCGCAAGACTTCCTCCGCGTCGCCCTGGTTCACCCGCGCGGCGAGCCGCAGGATGTCCCCGCCGGCGCGGCGGCTTTCATCCAGGGTTACCGAGGGCGGCAGACCCATGGGGCGGGGCCTTTCGGTCGCCGGGGGAACCTCGCCCGGAATCCATTTTTCGAGAGCGTCCCAGGTTTCATCCGGTAATTCCGCGGCGCCCCCTCGCGGTCCGGTGCGCGGCGGCAGCAATTCGCGCAGCGCGGATCCGGCTTCGACCGAGGGCAGCTGGTCCGCGTCGCCCACCAGCACGAGGCCCGCCTGCGGCGGCAGGGCCTTCACGAGCGCCGCCAGCAGAAAGGCATCGGCCATCGAGGCTTCGTCGAGCAACACCCAATCGGCGTCCAGCGGATCCCCCGCCGTGCGCGCGAAGTTCCCGTTGTAAGGCTGGTACCCGAGCAAGGTGTGCAGGGTTTCCACCCGGACGCGCGTCACGGCTTCGTCCGAGGAGGCGCGCAGGGACTCTTGCAGCCTCTGCGCCGCGCGCCCGGTGGGAGCGCACAGTCGCACGCGCGCCGGGTCCAGCGCGTGGAGCCGCAGCAGGGCGCCCAGCCACGAGGCGATCCAGGTGGTCTTGCCGGTGCCGGGGCCGCCCGACAGGAGGAACAGGCGCGTCCGCAAGGCGGCGCCCAACGCCCATTTCTGGCGGCGGGTCAACAGGGCCGGCGCCTCGCGCAGGATGGCGTCCAGCCGCGCGGGGTCGAAGCGCGGCGGCAGCTTCAGGCGCGCGCGCAAGTCGTCAGCCAAGGTTTTCTCGGCATGAAAGTGCCGGTGAAAGAACAGGCGTCCCGCATGCAGGATCAGAGGCTTGGGATCGCGCGCGGAACCCACGACGCCCGCGTACTCGCCGGCGGCCAGGCCGGCCAGGAACGCACGTCCCACGGCTTCCGGATCTTCCTCCGACTCGCCTAAAATATCCCGCAGGCCCTCCGAGAGGCTCGCCGCATCCAGGGGGAGGCACAGGCTTCCGCTCGAACAGGCCTGGCACAGCGCGGCTGCCGCGCACGCCAGGGGAAAATCCTCGCGGAGGTTCCCGCGCGCGCAGAGCCAGGCGATCAGGCGCGCATCCGCCGCGTCGATGCGCTCGCGTTCCCGCGCGCGGGCCAGCAATGCCTCCGTGCGTCCGCCGGGTCCGGGCAGGCTCATGACCGTTCCTCCGCTCGCAATCCGAGCGCGGCTTCGAGCGCGGCCGGAAACTTCACGCGCAAATCCTCGGGCGAAGGCCGGTGCGCGTGCCCGCAGAAGCGGTCCGGCGAGGCGCCGCGCAGGTAGAGATAGTAGACGCCGCCGAAATGCCGGGCCGGGTCGTAATCCGGCACGCGCGCGGCGAGCCAGCGGTCGAGCGCGACCGCATAAATTTGCGCCTGCAGGTCGTACCGGTGGTGCCGCATGCTGGCGGCGATCCCGGCCTCGCCATAATCCTCCAGCAGGTTCGACTTCCAGTCGAGCAGGTAATAACGCCCCGCATGGCGAAAGACCAGATCGATGAATCCCTGCAAGAAGGCGGCGTTGTTTTTCTGCGGGGAGTAGGGAAAGAGAAATTCAAGTTCGGGGCGGCGGTCGGCGGTTTCAGCGAGCCGAAAGGCGGGTCCGCCCGCCGGATCGGGAAGAGGCATGCGCAGCGTGTTCCACACGGCCCGCGCCGCGGCGCCCGCGTGCGCGGTGTCCAGGCCTTCCGCGCGCAGGATGTCGTCCACGGAGGCGCGTCGTCCGGGTTGCTCCAGCCACGACTCCGGGGAATCCGGGGTCAGCACCGAGGCGAAGTCCAGATGCTCGAGAAGCTTGTGCAGGGCGTTTCCGGCCGCGGCTCCGGAGGGAAGGTCTTCGCGCCCTATCCGGGCCGGGTGGTTTTTTTCGGCGGGAACCCCTTCTCCCGCGCCTTCGGGCTCCTCCGTGGAATCCTCGCGCAGGAGGCGCGTCCCGTCTTCCGCCAGGAGCACGTCCGCCGGGGCCGCGGGTGCGGCCGCGCCGGCGCGCCGGGCGAGACCGGAAAACGATTCAAGCCGACGCCGCGCGGCGAAGGCCTCGCGCGCAAGGCGCAGCAAGTCTTCGCGGTCCGGAGCGTCCGATGCTTCCGTTCGGGCCGCGGTTTGCGCCGCCACGGGCCTGTCGTCCACCGGTTCTTCATCCGCGCGAGTCCAGAGGCGCTCCGCGTCGGGCCCCAGGGGGGCCAGGGCCTGCGCGGCGAAAGCGCCCAACGGGCCGGGCCGCGATCCCGAATAGCCCGCGGGGAGCAGCGGCACGTAGAGGCGCTCCATGGCGCGGGTGAACCCCACGTAAAACAGGCGCTTGTCTTCGTCGAGCGATTGCCGCGCGTGGGCGGCCGCGGCCTCCGGATTCTTTTTGTCCAAAACGTGGCGAAAGCCCTGGGATCCGCGCAGGGTAAAGAAGTCCGGCTTCATCCCCTCGCCGGTCGCCGCCAGGAAAACCACGGGAAACTCCAGGCCCTTGCTCAGGTGCAAGGTCATCAAAGTCACCGCATCGGACCGGTCCTCGTCTCCGGATGCGGCGGCGCCTTCGTCGCCGCCCTCTCCGCGCCGCATGGCATCGAAGCGCTCGCCGAGCGCGCGCGCCGACATCCCGGGCGCGGAGCCCGCCTCGCCCAAAACCCGGGCCAGGATCTCCAGGCGCTCCGCCTCCGAGTCGGACAGGGCGCGCAATCTCCGCAGGTAGCCGCTCTCGCGCAGTACGGCGTTGAAAAACTCCGGCCACCGGCCCTCGCGGGCCAGCGCGGACCACGCCTCCAGCAAAGGCGGAAACGCGGCCGGGCGTCCCTGCGGCCAGTCGGCGCCCTCCCGGCGCAAGAAAGGAAGCAGAAGAATCCTGGACTGGGCCTCGGGGTTCGCGGCGTCGGGGATAAGGTCGAGCAGCAGGCGCAGCGCATCGGCGCCCGGCCCGTCGAACACGCCGCCCCGGCGCCGCACCCGGCAGGGAATGCCGCGCGCACGCAAGGCTTTCTCGAGCGCCTCGGCCTCGGCGTGCTTGCGCACGAGCACGGCGATGTGGCCGAAGCGCGGAGGGCGCGCCTCGGCGGCGCCTTTCTCGCGGATTCGGAAGCCGCCCGGCTCCTCCACGAGGCCCCGGATGCGCGCGGCGATCCAGCGCCGCACCTCGCGCTCGACGTCGGGCTTGCGGCGGTTTTCCAGGCCGCGGAAATCGCGCAGCCACAGCGCGGGCTCTCCGGGGGCATCGGCCCGGCCCGGCAGGACCGGCGTGAACACCACGTCGTCCGAGCTTTCGGGAAGGTGCCAAGCGCCGCCCTCGGGAATTTCGGCCGCCGCCCGGAACCAGTCCTCGTGGGCGAAAACCGCGTTCAGGCCGTGCACGAGCTCCGGCCGCGACCGAAAATTCCGCATCAGGCCCGCGCCTTGCGCTTCCGGCGGAATCGCCTGCGCGCGCGCGCGCAACTCGCCCCGGGCTTTCAGGTACGTTCCCAAATCCCCGCCGCGAAATCCGTAGATGGCCTGCTTGGGATCCCCCACGAGAAACAGGGGCAGCGCGGGAGCGCCGCCGGCTTCCTCCAGGCACAGCGCGTGCAGGATCTCCCACTGCAGCGAATCGGTGTCCTGGAATTCATCCACGATGCAGGCCTTGTAGCGTCGCCGCAGTTTTACGGCGCGCGCCGGATTTTTCCGGAAGGCGATCGCGAGGTCCTTTTGCATGTCGTCGTAACTGATCGCGCCGAGGCGCTGCTTTTCCCGTCCGAGCTCCTCGCGCAATTCCATCGCGGCCTCGGCCTGCAAGCCGAAGTTTTGCCGCAGCCGGGCCTCCTCCAGGGCGCCACCCAGATTCCGGAGCCGGGTGCAGGCATCGGCCAACCGCAGCCATTCCCCGAGCCCGGCCGCCTCCGGAGGAAGGCAGGATGCGAAACCGCTTTTCACGGCGACGGACGCCCTGGTGAAGCCTTTCGCGAAAAACCACAGGACTTCCACCGACAGGATTTCGGGCCCGAGCCCCGACCATTTTTCCTCCGCCTCGAACACTTTGTTGAAGGCGTGCTTCCGCAATTTTTCCAGCCCCGTTTTCTTTTCACCGAAGGCTTTGCGGTAGTCGGACTTCGTGTGCGTCCCTTGGTCTATCTCCCGCAGCGCCGACAGGAGCTCGATGCAAAGCCCCGCGGCTTCCCGCTCGAGCCGCTCCGCCTCTCCGGGCTCCGGCAAAGGCTCCAGCCGGTCCCCGCGCCACGGTTGATAAGCCAACGCCAAGGCGATCAGGCGGTCCCGCCATTTTTCCCCGGCGCCTATCCGCAGCGCCTCGCGTAGTTTTTCCAGGCGGCCGGGCGCGCGCGCCCAGGCGCCGCGCAACAGGTTTTCCAGGGCGTCGTTCGCGACCAAACGGTCGTTGACGACTTCGGGACGGATCAGGACCTCGTTCGCGACGGGGTCCCGCAGCAGGGCGGCGTGGCAAAACCCGTGGATCGTGTGCACGGCGAGATCATCGCAGTGCAGCCAAGCCTCCCGGATGCGCTTCGCCTCGCGGCCTTCCCATTCCCACAGCTTTTTCTTCCCGTGCAATTGTTCACGCAGCTTGTCCCGAATGCGCGTGCGCAGTTCCGCCGCGGTTTTTTCGGTGAAGGACAGCAGCAGGATTTCCTCGGGCTTCCAGTCGGGATTCTCGACCAGCAGCCGCAGCACGAGATGTTCGATCGCGAAGGTTTTTCCCGTGCCGGCCGACGCTTCGATCAGGGCATGCCGGCGCGTGTCCAGCCCGGCTACTTCCGGGGGAAAATTCCGAAGCCAGGGCGTCTTGGCGTTCCCGGCGGTCATGAGGCTTCCTCCTCGCCGGAACCGGCGTACGCGGCCTTCCAGGCGAGATAGGGTTCCAGGCGGCGCGCGATCTTGCGGGCCGCGTCTTCCGGAACCCCGGTGCGCAGGGCCCGCAGCAAGCGCACGGAAAAAGAAGGGCGCGCGTAGGGGTTCTCTTCCTCTTCCCGACGCTGGGATTCGATCTCGTCCCGCCAGTCGCGCACCGGGCGCGCGTTTTTGGCGGCCATGCGCGCAGACTTTTCGATCGCCTCGAAGCGCAGGTCGTCAAAGTCGGGGCCGCCCAGGAAGTCCTCCAACAAGGCGCGCAGGATGGTTCGCGCTTCTTCCGCCTCCAGAACGGGCAGGGCGTGCATCCGGATCTGCTGGTCTTTGTCGCGCGTGAACAAGTGCGCGGGGCCGCCCGAAATTCGCGAGTATGCGCCTTGTCCGGGAAGGGCCGCGAGGCAAAGCTGCAGCAGGTACGCGGGGAATTCCCCGTCCTTTTCCACCAGCACCCCCCAGCCGCCCGTCTGCGCGTCTCCCTGGAAGAACCAGGGCAGGATGCCGCCGAGGCTTGCCGGGATTCCCAGCGGGGAAAGATCGAAAGCCGGGAGGTTGAGAACCGGGGGCTTCGCCGTCGCGGCGCCCTGAGGTCCGCATCGCAAGGCGCCCGCGAAGCGGAGGCCGGCCGCGTCCAGGTAGCCGCGCAGGAGCGCGGCGTTTTCCGCGAGCCGGCCCGTGACCACGGCCCGCACGCGCGCCTCTTCGATGTCGCGGAAGGGCGGCGGCGGGAGCCGGCCTCCCTGCAGCAAGGACCACCATAGGCGATTGAAGGCTGCCTCGCCGGCTCCCGGTTCCCCCAATTCGGCGCGCAGGGCCTCGTCGAGAAATTCGGCGTCCTTCCAGCGGTCCACGAAGAGCGCCGCGGCGCGCGCCTCTTCCTCGGGATCGAGCGCGTCGTAGGCGCGGAGTTGAAAGTGCTCCGTCACCGCGTGGTCGGCGGGATTGCGAAGGTACCGGGCCAGGCCCTTCCACTCGACGAAGGGCGCCTCGCGCCGCGGCTCGGGGCTCCACCGGACCGAGCGGGTCCGGGGATCGAAAGGCGCCGGCTCCGGGCGCACGGGCGCGCCGTCGGCGGAGATGTTCAAGGCGGTTCCCATCGGAAGGATATCCGATTCGAGCCAGGCGGCGAGCCCGTTGAGGGCGCGCGACGAAGGGCGCTCCGCGTCGCGGGCCGGGTCGCGCCGCGGCCACGACAGCGTGACGCTCTCGGTGGCGGAGGCGATCACTTCGAGCAGGGCGTACAGGTCGCGCGCGGAAGGGTCGCTTTCGCCGGGCAGGCGCCGGTAGGCGCGCAGGTCCAGGGGCGCGGCGTCCCCCGAAGCGGGAAACGTGTCGGCCGCGAGACCGGTTACCCACACGTGGCGGAACGGGATGCCGCGCAGCGCCGACAGGCTCCCCACGCGCACGCCTCCGCGCAGAAAGCCCGCGCGCGCCGCGTCGGGTTCGCGAAAGCGGTCCTCGAACAGCATGCGGATCAGGGCACCGCCCACGCGATCGCCCTCTCCGGAGCGCTCCGGAGCTTCGTTCCATTCTTCCCACTGTCCCAGCTCCGCGCAGAAGCGGCGCAAGTCGATCTCGGCGCGCACGTCGGCGGGGTCATTCGGATCGGCCGCCAGGAAGCCGTCCTGGAGGGCGCGGGCGCGAAGGCTCCATTCCGCGAAGGACAAGTCCGCGTTTTCCCGGAAGGGGCGCAGCGCCTCGCGCAAGGCGTCGAGCCACTCGAGCAGCGCGGCCAGGTCCGTGCGTTCCAGCACGCCGGCCGTGCCGCGCGCGGGCCACCACCCGGCGCTTTCCAGCGCCGGGTCGCCGGGGTCAAGCGCGAGGGCCATCACCGCGCGCGTCTCCGCGTCCCGCGCGGTCGACCCGCCGCCCGCCTCGTCTTCCGGCGTCGCGCTCTCCCACCCTTCCTGGAACCCGGCGGCTTCCAGGAAATTTCGCAAGGAGGCCGCGCGCGCCGATTCCAGCCGCGTCTTCCGCAGGACCGCCGGGTTTTCGAGCAGGGCCAGCAGGGCATTGCGATCGGCGGAGGCGATCCGGGGACCGAGCAGGTCGCGAAAGCCCCTCAACACGGGACTTTCGGCGGAAGCTCCGGGCAAAAGCACGGGCACGTTGCCGGGCGCGTCCTTTCCGCCCGCGAACACGGCTCGCAGCAGCGGCAGAACGGCATCGGGATCGGCGGCGATGACGGCCATTTCCTCCGGACGCAAGGAGGGGTCCTTGCGCAGAAGTTCGGCCGCCTCCGCGCGTACGAGCTCGATTTCCGAGCGGGCTTCCGGCGCCGAACGGATGCGCAGGGACCCGTCCTGGGAAACCCGCGCCTCGGGAGGCAGCGCCGGAGAACGCGACAATACGGACCTTTGCACGGCCGCCAGCAGCGTCGCGCGCGCGGGCTCGCGGAAATCCTCGTGAAAGTCATACTCGGTAAGCTGGCACCATAGCTTGATGGTTTCGCGGCCCGGCTTTCCAAGCAGCGTCAGCAGGCCGTTCTCGCCGGGCGCCTCGGCAATTTCGGCGTTGCGGATCTCGGCTTCATCCGGCCGCGCGGCCTCGATACGCGCGCGGGCGATCGGCCCTGGCGCATGACTGCGCTTTTCGCGGGGGGTCAGGGCGTCCTCCCAGTACTCGGCGCAGGGATTGAGCGCATAAATCTCGAATCGCGCCGCGCCTTCCCCAAGTTTTTCGCCGTCGGCGAGGCGTCCGATCAGGTTGCGGTGGAAGGGCGAGATGTTCGACAGGCCGAACAGATGAAAGACGGCGGTATTATCCGCGGGCGCCACGGGATCCGCCAGCGCCTTTTCCGCATATTGCGGCAGGGTGTAGCGGTATATCCCGGAAGCCCGTCCCCATTGGTCTCGAAGGCCCTCTTCGTCCTGGAAGATTTTCCGGTAAACCTCCATTTGCCAGGCTTCGAGTCCGCGCACTTCCTGCAAATGCGCGGCGGCCGGATGCAACCGGTTCCCGCGGAGCAAGGCGGGTTCGAAACACGCCATCCCGCGGCTCCAGCTGTCGGCCAGGCCTTGGTACCCGCTCTCGGAGACGCGGCTGTATTCGTATTCGCGGAACAAGGAGGCCAAGCGCCCCGAGATCTGGCACAGGCGCCGGGCCGCGTCGGTGGCGTCTCCGGCCCGCAGGTACTCCCGGAGTTCCGCGGGCGGGCCGCGGCGCAGCTGGGCGAGAACGAGTCCCTGAAAGGAAAAAGTGTCGAGCAACCGCGCGGGCTGGCGGTCGGGCACGTCACGAAGCCGGTCCCGTTCGGCCAGGCGTTCCCACAGCAGGTTCTCGAGATGGGGGAAGGCGATGTTGGCGGCGATGCCCCATCTTTCAGCCAGATGGATTTTCAGCCAGTCGCGCAGGGAAGAGGCGGGCGTCGCCAGGGCGGGAGCGCGGAACGGATCGTTCCCCTCGCGGTCCAGGTTTTCGATGAGACGGTCCGCGAGGGCTTCGAGGGAATTACTGAAATAAAGGCGCGCGGACATCGAAGAAGGACGGTAACAATCCACGCATCGTTCGCAAGATCTTCCTGGAGGAATGAATTCCGAAGGCTAAAAAAATACCATATAAACAAATAATAATATTGTTTAAGATAATTAATTATAAAATCTCGTGCAAAAATCCCCCGCTTCATCCCAATTGCAACGCTAAGTTAGGCGGCAATGGGGTATTTCAAAATGTTTCAGCCGCCCCTCAACGTTTAACAATCGGGGAAATCATGAAGAAACTGCTTGTCCTCTCGGCCATGGCCGGCCTGTTCGCATGGCCCGTGGGCGCCCAGGAGAACTACGCCACCTGGTCCCAATCGCGAACCTACATCCTGAACACTACCGCCGGCGGAGCCAACGTAGCGGGCCAGGTCCTGAATTTCCCCGTGTTGGTTCGGCTCGGCGCCGCGGAGCCAACGTAGCGGGCCAGGTCCTGAATTTCCCCGTGTTGGTTCGGCTCGGCGCCGAGGACTCCGACATTTTCACCGCGGCCAAGGCCGGCGGCGCCGACATACGCTTCGACAAGCTCAACGGAACGCATCTTCCCTATCAAATCGAAAGCTGGGACGCCGTGGGCAAATCCGCGGCGATATGGGTGCTCATGGATACTGTGAAGGGAAATAGCTCGGCGCAGAACGTGCGCATGCGCTGGGGTAACGCCGGCGCCTTCGACAGCTCCAGTGGAACCGCGGTGTTCGACACCGCGAAGGGCTTCAAGGCCGTGTGGCATTTCAGCG